>CAZMRP010000219.1:0-7847 GCA_964568275.1 uncultured Myxococcales bacterium | reverse complement strand
GGACAAGCCGATGGCTCGGCGAAACGCAAACGGGCGTCGGATTACCTACGCTCTCCCCAAGTCGCGTGGGCGCTAGGGGATCGGTTACGTCGAAGGTGATCACGAGGGAGCCGGCCGAGAGGTGTACCTGCCGGTCGCCCGCCACGACGCCTCGGGAGAGCAAGTCCGGGCTCATTACTCGAGGCACATCATGTACACGGCATACTCGCGCGTCACGCCATCGATCCTCGCCTCGAAGAACGCTCTCGTGTCCCACACTTGGGGGCTGCTGCCGCCGGTGCCCGGCATCGTTCCGGTGAGCAGCTTGGTTTCGCCGGTGGAGAGGTTGTGCGCGAACACCTCGAGTCTGCCGTCCGGACCGACGGCGTCTCGGACGTTCGGCGTGGCGTCGTTGCGCTCATCTTCCCACACCATCCAATCTCCGAAGATGTCGACGTCCTGTTGGATGCTTCCCTCGTTCTCCACCACCCGGCCCCCGGCGCCGACGAACCGGACGTACACGTCGGGATTCTCGCAGATCCAGTATCCCCCGTAGCACTCCTCGTTGCGCGAGTCGATCCAGGCGACTCGGTCGCCCCAAATGGAGGGGTCGGCATGGTCGCACGGGCTGTCGCCGACCGGCACCGTCTCGGTGCCCGTGATCTCGCCAAACATGACGCGCGCACGAGAGCTGTCGACGAGTTCTTGGTACACGAAGCGATCGTCCCAAAGGTCCGCGTGACCGACGACGGACCAGGGATACGTACCCGATGCCATGACGCGATCCTCCAGCGTATCCACGTTCAGGAGGTGGATCTCGCTGACTGGGTCCCATGACCTCGCGGCTTTCTCCCACAGGAGGTAGGTTCCGTTGAAGCCCCAGGTGAGCACGCTGTTCCCCCCATGGTCTTCAGAGTCCCACAACAACCGGCGTGGGACGGAAACCGAATCGCGGATGTAGGTTCGAGTCTGCCAGCGCGATTCGCCCGTCGGCCTGGTTGACTCCGTCCAGAGGACGCGCTCGCCATCCACGTACGCCCTGCCGCATGTCTCGCCCAGCGACATGCCGGCGGCCGTGCAGAGTTCTTCCTCATCGCCTGTAGCTACGTCCAGTACCCACAACGTGTCCAACTGGGCGGTTCCGTACGCCAGGCGTCCGCCAGAGACGGTCCATCCGCCGCCGACGTTCCGACCTTCGGGCGTGATCCGCGCGGGGCCAACGCCGCAGGGTGGCGAGGTAACCTCGACCGCGTCCGCATCCGCCGGAGGTCCATCGTCGGCATGGGGTGCGTCGGCCCCGACATCACCGGGGCCGTCGTCCACGCCGATGTCGGGTGGTTCTGCTTCGCCGTCGCGATCTGCATCGGGAACATCACTTCCGTCGCGGGTTCCGCCGGCGCTGCATGCCGTGCCGGCGGCGGCGAGGAACAGCAGGCGAGCCCCCGCCGCGGGAAGAAGCAGACGGCGGCTACCGAACAAGGGCGACCTCGAACCGATCCCCGCTCAGCCGGAACGCCAGCGCGGCCCGCTGCTCCGCGCCGAGCACCCATGCCGTGGCCGTGTGGCTGCCGGCCGGTACCGGTGCGCCGCCGTCGACGGCTTCGAGCACGAAGGCGTCGCTGCGAGGACGCCACGGTCGGCACTCCTCGGCGTAGCCGAAGATGGTCGATCCTTCCCGACGCAGCCCGCGCAGCGGCATCCCAGCGTCGAACTCCCCGAGTCGCGTGGGCGCCAGGGGATCGGTCACGTCGAAGGTGATCACGCGGGAGCCGGCCGAGAGGTGCACCTGCCGGTCGCCCGCCACGACGCCTCGGGGTGTCAGCCAGGAGATGCCCGAGACGCGTGTCCACCCGATCTCTCGTGGGCCTGCGGGATTGCTCACGTCGATGACGGCAAGGCCCGCCGTGGTCTTGACGTAGGCAACGCCCTGCGTGACGGCGACGCCGAGCCCGGCCCCGCGCAGCGGAAGCAGTGCGATCCGAATCGGCGCTTCCAACACGGACAAGTCGAACACCTCGAGGCCGAGGGTTGTCGTCACGTAGGCGTGGATCCCCTCCAACGCGACGTCGGTCGACCAGCCGATCGTGTGCCGGGAAGCAACTGCGGTCGGAGCATCCGGGATCGCGACGTCGATCACGGTGAGCCTCGTGTCGCCGACCACGACGGCCGCGTTCCCGAGGAGCGCAAACGCGCCGGCGAAGCGCACGCGAAGCGATCCGACAGGCTCGCCGGATGCGGGCGAGGCGTTGCATGCCTGCCCCCGGTCCGGGTCGCAGCCCAGCCGACCGATCGGCGCATACCACTCGTCGGACGCCGTGCACCGCCGGCCGTCACCGGGATCGCGGGCGCCGTCGCCGTCGCAGTCCCCGACCCAGGGTGCGCCGACGATGCGATCGTAGCTGCGCCACGTCCCCCAACTATCGCCCGGCGCCTCCCAGATCGGCTGGGGCTCGCTTGCCAGACCGGGCAGGACCAGGAGGTCTCCGGCAACGGGCCGGTAGGCAAGGGCGGCCCCGGGCGAGGCCGGCGGGCACTCGCCCTGCGTGCACTCCTCACGAACGAGACTCCAGCCGCCGCCGTCCAGGTCGTACTTCCACACGTCATTGTGCCAGCCCGCCGCGTCCGCCCCGCCGAAGACGTAGAGCGCGGAGCCGAAATCGCCGACGACCATCGACGCCGCCGCGCGTGCGATCGGCGACGCCGCGGCGAGTTGCTGGACGACGCCACGGCGCACGTCCCACCTGTACAGCGAAGCGCCGGTTCCCGAGACCGTCTCTCCGCCGAAGAGATACACGACCCAGCCCCAGCGAGCGAAGGCGGCGCGCGACGCGCCGGGGGGGACATCGCCGACGAGTTCGGCGGGCTCCCAGCGGCCTTCCAAGCCCGACAACGCCGCCGGGTCGACCACCTCCGTCGATGTTCGCCCGTCCAACACACCCTTGCTTGCCTCGAACGGCTGGAAGAACCACGCGTCAGCCAGCGGGCCGAACTCGCCCGCCCCGCCGAACACGGCCAGCCGGCCGTCGGGGAGGCGAACCATGACGCCGTCGGAGCGGGCGGGAGGCGCCTCTTCGACGGCGACGGGCGACCAGACGACCTCTCCAGGTTCGATCGGCGGCTCCGATCCGTCGATGGACGATCCGATCATGCCGCCACCGTCGCCGATCACGGACGAGAGCGAGCCCTTCCACAGCGTGTCGTACTTGCCGCCGTCCGCGTCGCGACCACCGAAGAGCCAGAATACGTCCGCGTTCGCGCTGGAGACGAACATCGGTCCTGCGACGTCGAGCTGCATCTTGGGATCGGAGGTGCGGTTGACCAGCAGCGGGCCGACCTTGCCGGTCGTGGCGTCGAAGGTCTGGAACGCCATGGCCACGATGCCAGAGTTGGGTCGGGGATCCTGGATGAGGTACGGCGAACCAGGCGGCAACGGGGGCAGGGGATCGCCACGGTCGATGAGCTTCAGGTACGGCCGGAGCCCCGGCAACCTGTCATACCTGTCGTGCGGCGGGAGATCACCCTGCGAGTCGCCAAGGAGCGTTCGGCCGACCTCGAGCAGCTCTTCGTGGTACTTGATGAGCATCTCGTCCCGGTACTCGAGCGGCTGGTCGTCGGACTCGCCGATGCGCGAGTACCTGTTGTTGAAGAGTACGTCAGCGCGCTGCGGACGCATCCAGATCTGCGCCCATTGGGGTCGGCAATCCCCGGGCGAGACGGGACTGCCGTTCGGCCCCGTGCACAGGGTCGACGAAGTCGACCACCCGTCGATGCTCCACGACTCCGGTCGCCAACTCCACCAGACGTCCTGCGTGGAGGAGAAGGTGTCGTCGTCCGCGGGGCACTCGCCCGACCGGCAGTAGCGGACGCCACGGATGACGTCCCGGCTGTCGAACGGCGTCTCCGAGTACCAGCCCAGCGGATCGGCGACGCGACGGACGCCCAACCAGCCGACCCCGCGGCTGGCGTCGTTGATCAAGTCGCCACCGCGGTTGCAGGCGTTGACGGGATCGCCCTCACCGGCTCCTTCCTCGCAGATCGCTTCGTCCGGCTGACCCTCGTACAGCGTGCACTGGCAGCGCTGCATCAGAGTGTCGACCGTGGCCGGCACGCCGCCGCCCAGGAACTCGAATCCGACCGGCGTGTAGGAGAACTCGTACATGCGTCCCAGCTTGTGGTAGTCGAAGAGGGGCCCGACTAGGTCGAGTTCTCGGGTCGGCTGGAAGGCTGACATGTACAGGCAGGGATCGAGATCGCATGCGTCCCCGACTCCCAGATCAGCGATCTCCGACGGATCGGTTTCCGCGTCGCAGTTCGCCTGTCCGGGGTTCTCTGCGGCGGGGCAGTTGTCGCAGGCGTCGCCGAAGCCGTCGTCGTCGGAGTCGAGATTCTCGGCGGAGGCCAAGTCCGGACAGAAGTCGCAGGCGTCACCGAAACCGTCGCCGTCGCGGTCGCCCTGCGCCGGGTTGAAGTTCGCGCTGCCTACCGCGGGGCAGTTGTCGCACGCATCGCCGATCGTGTCGCCGTCGGCGTCGGGCGATCCGAGGTCGTAGACCCACGGGCAGTGCTCGGAGGAGCCGGTTACGCCGTCTCCATCGAAGTCCTCTACAAGATCATCCGGATCCAGATCACCGTCGGTGATCAGGTCGGGCGGTTCCCCTACCCCGTCCCACGGTCGCACGGCCAGCCAGTCGATCCAGTCCTCCTCGCCGTCGGGGCAGGAGAACGCAATCCCCTGCGGGAACCGACCCGCGGGCACACGGACGGAGAACCGCTTCCAGCGCCATTCCCAGCGCGCAAGGTTCGTCGCCCCGCCGGGAAGCGGCGTCCCTCGAACGGTTGCAGTACCCTCACCACCGCCGACCGGCTCCAGGACGACGAACGGCGTGCAGCCAGGCGTCGTGCTGCTTCCGCGGAGGAGAATGGCCCTGAAGTCGATGACCCACGTCCCGTCGTGGTCGATGTTGACGTTCGTGTTGACGAGGCTGCCCCGGCTCGCCGTGATGCCGGCGTACCCGGATCGACGGGCGACGGTCCTGCCGAACTCCTTTGCCGCGTCCGGATGGACGTCCCGCACCCCTCCGCCCGGCCACACCCGCCACGCGGTTCGTTCGTCTGCCGAGTCGAACGTCCACCAGTAGTCGTCATCGATGATCGACAGATCCGCGCCGGTGATGATCCCGGAAGACGCCGTGAAGACCACCTCGTATTCGCCAGGAGGAGAATACCCCGCACCGTCGGCCGGAACATCGAAACCGGTCGCCAGGCGCCGCCAGCCCCCAGCATCGCGACATGTCGCTGTCGTATCCGCGAGCGGCGCCCCGCCCCCGGTCGGGCGGACGACCACCCGCAGGCTGGCTCCGTCGCCCGACGGGCAGGAGAACCACGCCCCCAGGCGATACCGACGACCTCGTTCGAACATCAGCGACCGTACCGTCAGCCCCGGCGCGGCGGGTACGTCGAACTCGCCGTCCCATCCCCGCCGGGTCTCGCTGATCAGCCCACGATGGTACCACCAAGCGCGGTTCCACTGGTTGAAGTGAGCCGGCTGGTAGAAGTACGAGACGCGGCCGCGGTCATCCAGCCAAACGGTCCTCTCCATCGCGCCAGCGTATCTCTCTGTCGGGTCGAAGACCCCCTGCAGGAAGACCCCCTCGGAATAGAGTTGCCGATCGTACTCCGCGTCCATCTGCGTCATCGTTTGGTTGTTGATGTAGTCGTCCGAGTACCGGCAGATCGAGCCGCCCTCTCCGGGGCCGTAGTGGCGCACGCCGACCATGAGCGTTGGGGTTCCGTATGTTCGGGGGATGATGACCGTCGACGACCCCGAGAACCCGTGACAGACCGCGAACGGGTCCGTGAACGGCGAACTGCTCGTCGCACCCAACACGGCCTCGCCGTCTGGACGCAGCCAGAAATGGAACGGCGCCGTGCCGGCATGGTAGTGCGGCCCGAAAAAAGTGGAACGGATGGGGGAAGGATCTGGTGTGATAAGACTGTTCTGGCCCACCGATGTCGTGAAGTAGACGGCCGGGTCCCACGGAAGCAGCGGCGCGCCGATCGGTCTGCCCTCGCCGAGGCTCAGGTCCGTAGCGCCGTGCTCGAGAGCGGGGCTGTCTGCGATTCGTCCTGGCTCCCCGGGCAGATAGGCGCCGGTTCCGCCCGGAAAGCACTCAAGCAGCAGTTGGTCGGCCCACCATGGTGTTCCTGTTGGCCAACGAAAGCGCGTCGTGTAGCAGGATTCGTCGCGGTGGTATTCCCAGGCAAGCGGATGGCACCAATACTCATCATGCCCGTACCAGTTCTGCGTGTCGGCGTCGAACGCGTGGTGCCACCATTCGTCGCCGGTTCCGGCATCGGGAGGCATGGCGTCGTGGCCAGCAAGGACGGCGCCCGGGAGAGCTAGGTGGGCTTCGGTCCGGCCCTTGACTGGATCCTGTTGTGGTGCCAGACGAGGAACGCGGACGATGTGCGTGACGTGGTAGGGCAGCCCCGTGACGAGATTGACCGCCTCCAGGCAGCGTGATGCATCCTCGGGATCGCGGATGCACTTGAAATCCTCGTAGAGGGGCGAGCCGGAGTCCGGGCCCGTGGCGGAGTGGTTGGGGAACCCGCAGTGGCCGGCTGACAGAACGTGGTGGGGGCCGACGATCGTGCCCGTGCAGTACCCGCGAAGCTCGTAGTAGGGGTCCGCCCAGAGATCGTCGGTCGGATCATCGTCGCAGGTGCCGGCTGGATCGGCCGGTGTGCCGGCAGCCGCCGAATTGCCTGCCGGCAAGAGGATCGTGACGACGGTGCGGGCATAGGCCTGGGACTGCTCGCGGAAGATGCAGTCCGCATCCGTTCCGCAGGCCGTGGTCGGCACCGGGATGGAGTGCGCCCAGGCTATTTCCTGGTGGCCGTCCGGGTCCGGCTCGAACCAACCTGCCGCCTCGGCCCGATCGGGGTCCAACTCACGGGTCGTCGTGCCGATCTGGTCCTCTTCGGTCCGGGAGCATGCGGACAGAGTACCCGCCACCACGAACGCGACGAACGCCCACCACGAACGCCATGACATGAGTCCCCTCCCTTTTCCCCCCGGTGCCGGACTATCGCCAACGTGGCGCAGACAAGGATACTCCCACGCGGCGACCCCGGCAACCCGGACACCAGCACACCGGGACGCCGATGACCAGGACCTGGACACCGGGACGCGAGACCAGCTTCCGCATCCTCCTCCATCCAGCGCTCGTCACCGCTGCGGCCACTCCGTGCTGGTTGCCGTGGGCAGCCGCAGCGTCATGTCCCCGCATGACCCGCTGCCGACGTTTCCTCTCCGGAGGACGACGTGGACGGTCCGACCTTCCCCGAATCCGACCTCTTGCCCGAGGAGCGCCTCAACGCGATGGCGGAGATCCTGCTGTGCGGGGTGCGCCGGTTGGCGGCCCAACGGGGGCGGGAGAAGACGCGGCGGTGGCGCGAGAGGCGGGCGGATGCGGGAAGGTCGAATCGAGTTGATGTACCCGCCCGAACGAGCCCTCCTGTCCTCGAGGAGGACGCAGGATGCGAAGACCCAAGGTGAGAGGGAGTGGCCCCGAGAGGGTCGTGCGCGCGCGCGGCTGGGCGGTCTACGTCCGTACGGCGGTGGAGGACGCGGTATGCGCGGAGAGGCAGCGGCGACGAGCCATCGACCTCGCGCGACGACGGTCGCCCGGGCTGCGCGGGCCGCGCATCAGGACGTACCGCGATGTCGGGCGGAGCGGGCGCAATGCCCGGCGGCCCGGCCTCGAACGGCTTCTGGCGGATGCGGAGGCGGCCCGCTTCGGAAGGGTCGCTTATCAACCCGCGGGAGTACCTCGACCAGCAGCGGCGCGCGCGCGACGAGCAGCAGG
>CAZMRP010000218.1:0-7853 GCA_964568275.1 uncultured Myxococcales bacterium | reverse complement strand
TGCTCGCCACCGACCTGCTCGAGAACCGGCGCGCGGCGGCGCTCCGCTGCGGCGCGGCGGCGGTGTTCGACGGCCGGGACGACGTCCCGCGGCTCGTGCGGGACGCCACCGCCGGTGCGGGCGTCGACCTGGTCGTGGTCTGCGCCGACGCGCCGGAGGTCTACCGGCAGGCCTTCGGTTCCGTGGACCGCGGCGGCACGATCCTCGTCTTCGCGCTGCCGCAGCCGGGCCGGGACGTGCCGCTGCCGCTGTACGAGCTGTGGCGCGACGGCGTGCGGCTCGTCACGAGCTACGCCGGTCCGCCCCGCGAGACCGCCGAGGCGCTGGAGTTGCTGCGGGCGGGGCGCGTGCGCGTCACCGACCTGATCACGCATCGCCTGCCGCTCGCCGAGACCCCCCGCGGCTTCGCGCTGGTGGCCGACGGCCGCGACTGCCTCAAGGTCGTGATCCGGCCCCAGGAGTAGCGGTCGGGCGGGACCCGCGGGGGAGGACCCGTCCGTGCGCCGTTCCGGGTGCGAGCTCCGGACCGCGTTGCGCGTCCGCCCGGCTACGGGACGCTGAGCCGGACGTTGTAGGCCCGCGCGGTCGGGTAGGCCAGTCGGCTCTCGACGACGAAGAAGTAGCTTCCGGCGGCGGGCGCCACGAAGGTGAACGCCGGGTCCTCCGGGGCGTCCTGGCTGTACAGGCAGGACGCGCTGGGCGTGCAGTCCTCGAGCACGCGCAGCACGGCGTCGAGCGTTCCGGATTCGGCGAGGACGATCGAGTCGCCGGCCGCGGCATCGACGCGCAGGATCAGCTCCGGGCCGTCGGCGGCGGTGCAGGCGGTGCCGCTGAAGTCCACGTCGTTGGTGTAGTCGACGGCCAGGTCGCTGCCGGACCAGGAGAACGGCAGCGAGGTGACGAGCAGCGGATCGCCGCACAGGTTGCCGGGCGGGGGGTCGTCGACCGTGATCGCGTAGCCGCGCGCCGTGGGCGCCGCCAGCGCCGACTCGACGACGAAGTAGTAGGTGCCGGCGGCGGGCGCCGTGAACGACAGGCCGGGGTTCTCGGGCGCGGTCCGATCGGCGAGACACGGGGCGGCGGGGTCGCAGGAGGCGAGCACGCGGAGGGTGGCGTCGAGCGTTCCGGTCTCGCGGACGCGCACGGTCTCGCCGGCGGCCATCGCGCGGGCGAAGTAGGCCTCGGCGCCGTCCGCCGCCGAGCAGCCGGCGCCCGTGAACCGGACGTCGTCGGTGAACCGCAGGTGGAAGTCGCCCGCGCTGAGCGACGTGGGCAGGTCCACGACCGGGAGCGGGTCGCCGCACACGTCGCCGTCCGGAGCCTCTTCGAGGGTGAAGTTGAAGCCCTTGCTGGTCGGGTAGGCCAGGCGCGCCTCGACGACGAAGTAGTAGGTGCCGTCGGCCGGGGCCGTGAACGCCAGGCCGGGATCCTCGGGGGCGTCGCGGTTGGCCAGGCAGGGAGCGGCGGGCTCGCAGCGTCCCAGGACGCGCAGCACGGCGTCCACGCTCCCGGTTTCGCGCAGGCGCACGGTCTCGCCGGCGACCATCGTCCGGGCGAGCACCGCCTCGACGCCGTCGGCCGGAAGGCAGCCCGCGCCGGTGAAGCGGATGTCGTTGGTGAAGACGGTGGTGATGTCGCCGCCGCTGCGGTTGAGCGGCAGCGGGTCGGCGACGAGGGGGTCGCCGCAGACGTTGCCGTCCGGGGCGTCCTCGAGCGTGATGTTGTAGCCGCGGGAGGGGGGCAGGGCATGCACCGCCTCGACGACGAAGAAGTAGTTGCCGTCCGCCGGGGCGGTGAAGGTCAGGCCCGGGTTCTCCGGGTCGTCGCGGCCGGCGAGGCAGCGGCCGATGTCGGAGCAGTCGGTCAGCACGCGGAGCACCACGTCGATCGCGCCGGTCTCGCGGATCCGGACCGTCTCGCCGGCCGTCATCCAGCGCGCGAACACGGCCTCCACGCCGCTGGCGGTGAGGCAGCTCGTGTCGCGGAAGTCGTGGTGGTTGTGGAACGCGGTGGTCATGTCGCCGCCGGTGACGTTGAGCGGCAGGGAGTCGAGGACGCGGGGCGAGTCGCAGGAGTCGCCGGAACCGCCGAGGCAGGCCACGGCGGCGCCGCCGCCGTCGTCGCAGATCATCGTCTCCCGCGCGCAGTCCCGCTCGACGACCCAGGCGCGGCAGCCGTCGGCGTCGAGGGCGCAGCGCTCGATGGTCGTGCCGCGGCAGCGCCGGTCGTCGAGGACCGGGCAGGTGTCGGTGCAGCCGGACGTGCAGCCGGTGGTGTCGAACCTGCAGTCCGCGGAGCAGGCCAGCAGGCCGCCGCCGAAGCCGAGGTCGGAGCAGCCGCGGCCGGCGAGGTCGCCGCCGTCGCATTCCTCGCCGGCGTCGCGGACGCCGTTGCCGCAGCTGAGCGGGGGCGGACAGCCGGAGATGTCGTACATGCAGTCGGCGGTGCAGGCGAGCGTACCGGCGAGCCGGCCGAGGTCCTCGCAGGCGGCGAGGCGGAGGTCGTCGCCGTCGCAGGCCTCGCCGTCCTCGGCGACGCCGTTGCCGCAGGCGGGGCCGGTTTCGGCCTCCGGGGCGTCCTCGGGCGGGGCGTCCTCGGACGTGTCGGCGTCGGATTCCGGCGCGCCGTCGTCCGGGTCCGGCAGGTCGGGCGGCGTGTCGACGGCGCCGTCGGTCTCGGGCAGGTCGAGGGAGCCGTCCCGTGGTCCGAGGCCGCCCGTGTCGAGGCCGCAGGCGGCGGCGGCGAGCAGCAGCGGTCCGAGGATGAGAAGGCGCCGGAATCGCACGAGGTATGGATACCACGTTGCGGACGTGGAGGCCAACCGCGGCGGCGGCGGGCGGCGGCGGCCGACTTGCCAACGGGGGTGACCGGGGCTAGGTTGGCGGCTCCGAGAGCGTCCGGTGCGGAGCGACGGCGACGCCCGGAAGTGCGGGGAGCGCGAGGAGCGGGAGCCGTGAAGGGCATTCTGGCGAAGATCTTCGGGACCAAGCACGACCGCGAGATGCGGCGCATCCGGCCGCAGATCGTGATGATCAACGAGCTCGAGCCGAAGATGCGGGCGTTGGACGACGCCGCGTTGCGGGGGAAGACGGTCGAGTTCCGCGAACGGCTGGACCGCGGCGCGAAGCTCGACGACCTGCTGATCGAGGCCTTCGCGGTGGCGCGCGAGGCGGGGCGCCGGGCGCTGGAGATGCGGCACTTCGACGTGCAGCTGGTGGGCGGGGTGGTGCTGCACGAGGGCCGGATCGCGGAGATGAAGACCGGCGAGGGGAAGACGCTGGTCGCGACGCTGGCGTTGTACCTCAACGCCTTGTCCGGCAAGGGCGCGCACCTGGTGACGGTCAACGACTACCTGGCGAGCCGCGACGCCGAGTGGATGGGACGGCTGTACCGGTTCCTCGGGCTGAGCGTCGGCACGGTGGTCCACGGGCAGAGCAACCTGGAGAAGAAGCGCGCCTACCGCAGCGACATCACCTACGGGCAGAACAACGAGTTCGGCTTCGACTACCTGCGCGACAACATGAAGTACTCGATCTACGACTACGTGCAGCGCGAGCTGCACTACGCGATCGTGGACGAGGTCGACTCGATCCTGGTGGACGAGGCGCGGACGCCGCTGATCATCAGCGGGGCGGCCACGGACTCCACCGACCTGTACCGGACGGTGAACGGCATCGTGCCGTTCCTCAAGCGCGACATCCACTACGTGGTGGACGAGAAGGCGCACAACGTCACCTTGACCGACGAGGGGGTGGAGGTCGTCGAGCGCAAGCTGTCGATCGACAACCTGTTCGACCCGGCGAACATCGACTTCCTGCACCACGTGAACACGGCGCTCAAGGCGCACACGCTGTACAAGCGCGACGTGAACTACATGGTCACCGAGGAGGGGGAAGTGGTGATCATCGACGAGTTCACGGGCCGGCTGATGCCGGGCCGTCGCTGGTCGGACGGGCTGCACCAGGCGGTGGAGGCCAAGGAGAACGTCAGCGTGCGCGCCGAGAACCGCACGCTGGCCACGATCTCGTTCCAGAACTACTTCCGCCTCTACGACAAGCTGGCCGGGATGACCGGCACCGCCGACACCGAGGCCGAGGAGTTCAACAAGATCTACAAGCTCGACGTGGTGGTGGTCCCGACCAACAAGCCGCTGGTGCGGAACGACGCGCAGGACGTGGTGTTCAAGACCGAGCGCGAGAAGTTCACGGCGGTGGTCGAGGAGATCCTGGAGTGCCACGAGCGCGGGCAGCCGGTGCTCGTCGGCACGACCTCGGTGGAGAAGTCCGAGGCGATCAGTCGGATCCTGAAGAAGAAGGGCGTCGGGCACAGCGTGCTGAACGCCAAGCAGCACCAGCAGGAGGCCTTCGTGGTGGCCCAGGCCGGCCGCAAGGGCTCGGTGACCATCGCGACCAACATGGCCGGCCGCGGCACCGACATCGTGCTCGGCGGCAACCCCGAGATGATCGCCCGCCAGAAGGCGGACCCCGACACGCAGCCCGAGGAGTTCAAGCAGCACCTCGAGGAGTACCGCCGCATCGGGCAGGAGGAGCGCCAGCACGTGCTCTCGGTGGGCGGGCTGCACATCCTCGGCACGGAGCGCCACGAGAGCCGCCGGATCGACAACCAGCTGCGCGGCCGGTCGGGCCGCCAGGGCGACCCCGGCTCCGCCCGCTTCTACCTGTCGCTCGAGGACGACCTCCTGCGCATCTTCGGCGCCGAACGGATGGCCGGGTGGCTGGACCGGCTGGGGATGGAGGAGGGGGTCCCGATCGAGCACCGCTACCTGACGCGGGCGATCGAGAACGCGCAGAAGAAGGTCGAGGCGCGCAACTTCGACATCCGCAAGAACCTCATCGAGTACGACGACGTGATGAACCAGCAGCGCAAGACGGTCTACGCGCTGCGCCGTCAGGTGCTCGAGGGCAGCTACCACCCGGTGGCGATCTCGGGGAGCGACGACGCGCAGGCGCAGGTGGCCGACTTCGAGGTCAAGCTCGACGAGCGGTTGGCGGGCTGGGTCAAGCCGATCCTCGAGGCGCTGGTGCGGGCCTACGGACGCGGCGCCGCGCCGGACGCCGCCCCGCTGGCGGAGGCCGAGATCGAGAAGGGCGCCGGGCCGCTGCCGGTGGACAAGATCAAGTGGCTCGACGTGGCGCGGCTCGAGCAGGAGGTCTACTACCACTTCGGTTGCCGGGTGCCGCTGGAGTCGTTCCAGGCCGACGCTCCGGGCGCGCTGGCACGCCTGCAGCAGGACCTGCCGCTGTCGCTTTCGGCGCAGCGCGAGCGGCTGCTCGACGTCAGCGACCAGATCGTGATGGCGCTGGTCGACGACGCCTGTCCCGAGAAGGGCAGCGACGAGGAGTGGGACCTCGCCGGGCTGGCGCAGATGGTCAACGAGCACTTCTACCTGCGCCCGCCGGTGACCGGCGACGAGCTGCGTGTGCTGGGGACGCGGGCGGCCATCGAGAAGGCGCTCTACGACCGCGTGCTGCAGGCAATCGAGGCCAAGGAGCGCGAGCTCAGCCCGGGGCTGTTCCTGCGGGTGTTCCGGCTGTTCTTCATCGAGGAGATCGACAAGCAGTGGATCGATCACCTGGAGAACATGGACCACCTGCGCCACGGGATCGGGCTGCGCGGCTACGGCCATCGCGACCCGAAGCAGGAATACAAGAAGGAAGGCTACGCGATGTTCGTGGCCACCATGGGCTCCACCCAGACCAACGTGCTCAAGAAGCTGTTCCGGGTGCAGGTGCAGCGCAAGGAGGACGTGGACAAGATGGTGCCCAAGGCCCGCCGCAAGGTGGTCGAGGGGCGGGGCGGCGAGGCGCGACAGACCGGGGCCGCCCAGCAGGCCCGGGGCGCCAACCTGCGCGCCGGCCCCAAGGTCGGCCGCAACGACCCCTGTCCCTGCGGCTCGGGCAAGAAGTACAAGAAGTGCTGCATGGCCAAGGAGGAAGGGGCGCAGGCCGGCTGAGCCGACGGCGTCCTCCCGACGGCACATCCCGGCACGGCCGGCGGTCCACCCGGACGTCGGTGCCGCGACCGCGACCGTCCGCTTCCTTGACGACCGTGCCAACTCCCCAGCATCATGCGGTTTGCCGCGCGGGCCGGGGTTGGCCTGCCGGTTGCATTTGCCGCCGTTGCCCGCGCGAGCCGTGGGCGACCACCCGGGCGGGCCGGGTGACCGACAGACGAACGGGAAGGGAGGAACGAGCGATGAGGCAGTCGGGCTGTAGCACGTCCACATGGATCGCCCTGGGCCTGGCGCTGACCGCGCTGGCCGCCTGCAACGAGGACCCGAGCGATCCGCCGTTCACGCACAACTCGATCCTGTGCGAGGTCGATGACGACTGTGGTGCCGGGCTGCGCTGCAACCTCGAGTACTGCGGGACGGACGACAGCGGCGCCGAGTTCTGCGTGCGCGGCGGCGTGTGCGAGGTGGTCGGCGAAGGCTGCACGGCGGACGCCGACTGCGGCCCCGGCATGGCCTGCGAGCTGTTCCGCTGCGACCCGGTCACGGGCACCGACGAGCGGTGCTACGCCGGCGGCGTGTGCGTGCCGACGAGCGGCGGGTGCGACCCCGAGGCCGACGGCTCCTGCGGCCCCGGCTTCGTCTGCGAACCTGTCTACTGCGGCGCCACGCGCGGCGCGGACGAGTACTGCCTCGGAGGAGGAGTGTGCGTCCCGGCGGGCGAGGGCGAGTGCGTGGTCGACGCGGACTGCGGGGACGGCTACCACTGCGAGGTGGTCCGCACCTGCGAGGACGTGGCCTGCGAGGGGCTCGACTGCCCCGAGCCGCGCTGCTACGGCGGCGGCTACTGCGTGCCGGACGCCGGCATGTGCACCACCGACGCCGACTGCCCCGGCGGCTTCCTCTGCGAGTGGATGGGGCTGTGCCCGGAGTGCGTGCCGGGCACGGAGTGTCCGCCCTGCACCGCCGGCGGCTACTGCGTCCCGGCGCCGACCGGCGAATGCACGGCCGACGCGGACTGCGGCCCCGGCTTCTACTGCGAGCTGTCGGGCGGCTGCTTCGCTCCCGAGGGCGGCGAGCCGACCTGCTACGGCGGCGGCTACTGCGTGCCGACCGGCGAGTGCCTGAGCGACGAGGACTGCCCCTTCGGCTTCAACTGCGAGTGGCTGGGCGCCTGCCCGGCCTGCGAGCCCGGCCTGGAATGCCCGCCGTGCTACTCGGGCGGCTTCTGCGCGCCCGCGTCCGCGGGCGAGTGCAGCGCGACGATGCCGTGCCCTCCCGGCTTCGCCTGCATCGGCCGCATGGAGTGCGTGGACTACGACCTCGACGGCACCTACGACTACTGCGTCGAGGGGAGCTTCTGCGAGCCGACGGGCGCGGGCGAGTGCCGGAGCGACGCGGACTGCCCGAGCGGCCTGGTGTGCCAGCTGGAGGCGATGTGCCCCGACTGCCCGCCGGACCTGGACTGCGGTCCGTGCATCGGCGGCGGGATCTGCGTCGCGCCGCCGGCGGGCGAGTGCCGGGCCGACGCCGACTGCCCGAGCGGCTGGAGCTGCGAGTACGTCGGTGTCTGCCCGCCGTGCGAGCCGGGTGCCGAGTGCGAGCCGTGCTGGGCGGGCGGCTTCTGCGTGCCGCCGTCCACCGGCGAGTGCGCGGCCGACGCCGACTGCCCGGCCGGTTTCCACTGCGAGGCGGCCTGGTGCGCCGGCGACCCGTCGGTGCCCGAGGAGTACTGGTGCATCGACGGCGGCGTGTGCGTGCCCGAAACCGCGGCCTGCGTCACCGACGCCGACTGCGGCGACCCGGCGCTGTGCGCCTGCATCGCCGTCGACTGCCCGCCCGACGAGTTCTGCCTGGCCTCCTACTGCGTCTGCGAGTAGCG
>CAZMRP010000217.1:0-7889 GCA_964568275.1 uncultured Myxococcales bacterium | reverse complement strand
CGTCCCCAGGTCGCGCTTCAGCGGCTGGCACACCACGCCCGTCACCGGGTGGATGCAGACCGGCGGCGCGAACGCCTGCGCCTCCGTCGCCGCCGGACAGGCGGAGGACGGACACGCCGGGTCCTCCGGGCAGGCCCGCGCGTCGCTCAACGTCTCCACCATCACGCAGTCGACCCGACAGCTTCCGGGCTCGAACTCCAGCGGCCGCGTCAGACAGGCCTGCTCCAACGGCTCGACCAGCCGACCCGTGATCGGCGGGAAGCTCCCGCCCCAGTCGGTCTTGCAGACCGAGTCCACGTGCGCCTGCGAACCGAACGCCCGGGCCAGCTGCACGAAACGCCGCGGCGGCATCGCGAGCCCCATCGAGGTGTTGCAGGACGGCACGAGCTGCGACGGCGTGGCGGGGTCGATCTGCTCGAGCATCGCCGGAAGCGACAGGCAGCCGTCGAGCTCGTCCCCCGGCCCGATGCACTGCGGCGCGTCCGGCGGCACCCCGACGATGAAGCCCAGCACCAGACGCTCCGGGTCCGGCCGCACCGCCCGCAGCGCCGTCACGTAGTCCTCGACCGGGGTCACGAACTCGGGATGCGCGAAACAGCGGATGTTGACGTGGCCGAGGTCGGTGCGACTCTGGTCGAACATCTCGGGGTGCTCCGGCCGCACCGAGCAGTCGTCCTCGTCGGAGACGAAGATCAGGACCAGGATCGAGTCGGCCCGCAGGAACCCGGCGTTGCACCCGCCGGGAGCGGCGTTGGTCGTCACCGCGGCCCGCATCGCCGCCAGATGCTGCTCGAAGCCGCAGCCGGTCGTCCCCAGCACCGCCACGCAAGTGAAATCCTGTGCGAGCTGCGTCGCCGAATAGAGGTCCGCGTTCTCCCGATTGCGCGACAGGAACGTCGGGTACGCGGGAGCACACCCCCCGACCCCGGGGCTCGGCTCGTGCAGGAAGCAGCCGTTGTCGCCGCCCAGCGCCGGCTCGCAGGTCGTCAGCGTGAAGCCGGCCGTCCCCATGTCCGGCGAGATCACCGCCAGGTTCAGATCCTCCACCGGCGGGTGGACCGGCCGGCCCGTGGACGGGTCGAGCGGCGGGTCCATCAACTCGACGATCAGCTCCGGGAAGCGCGCCACCAGCGCCGCCTGCTCTGAGCCCATCGAGCCCGAGTTGTCGACCAGCACGATGACGTCGACCGGCGGGGCGCCGCCCTGCTCGAGGTCGAGCACGACCGCCGGATCGACCGGCGTGTCGGTGGGCCCGTCGGGACGGACGTCGACCCGCGCGTCGTCGCGCGGCGCGTCCGGCCCGCCGTCGACGTCGGAGTACGACTGGAAACACCCGGCCACCAGGCACGCGCAGCACAGCAGGGTCCGTCGCATCGCCGCCTCCGCCGACCAGAATAGTCGATCAGCTCCCGACCGTCGAGGCGCGGCGCCGGAGTCGGCGGCGTCAGTCGGGGAACGCGGCCAACGGGTTGACGTCGACGATCACGATCGCGTCGGCGATCGCGTGGACCTGCTTGTGGCCCAGCAGGTCGAACGGGTACTCGGTGCTCGCCGCCGTCAGCCGGCCGCGGACCTCCATCGTCCAGTCGCCCGGCGGCACCTGGGCGATGGCGTACAGCCCGTCCGGGCTCGAGTACGGCTGGTTGTCGATGCGCGAGGGGAACTCGTCGACGAAGTAGCGCGAGTAGCACTCGCGCTGGTTCAGCACGTGGCAGTCGGCGCCCGCGGCGTCGAGCAGCCGGGCGAAGATCCCCTCCACCGGGTCGCTGGAGGCCGCGCAGTCCTCGAACGCGCCGGCGATGATCGCGTGCTCGGCGTCGGGCGTGATGCCGAGGATCGTCGGGATCAGCCGGTAGGTCGAGTCGGAGATCGACAGCGCGCGCACCCGCCCGCCGTCCGCGTCGGGACACTCGACGTCGTACTCGATCGTCGTCCGCTGCTCGCCCGTCGGGAAGTCCCCGCCCACCGCCCGGTAGGCGATCACCCCGCGGGCCGGCAGCCCGGCCACCCCGGCCACCTCGCCGTCGGCGTTCGTCGGCCCGACCGTCAGGTCCGGCGTGTCGTCGATCACGTTGTCGAGGAACAGCTCCACCGAGATCCCCTCGACCCGGTAGTCGTCCTCGAAGTCCTCCACGTACAGCGTGGCGGTCACGGTGCCGGGCAGCGGGTCGGGACGCGGGTTGTTGCCCAGGCAGCTCATGTCCGCCCCCGTCTCGTCCAGCGTCGGCAGCCGCAGCTCGCAGACGTTGCTCGCGCAGACCGACCCGTGGGGACACTCGTCGGTTCCGCGTGCAACCTCCGGCGGTGTCGCCCGTCGTGTCGCCGCCGTCGGGCGTGCCGTTGTCGTCGTCGCCGCAGGCAAGCCCCAGGGCCAGGGTCGCGATGCAGATTCCCAATCCGAGGCGCTTCATCGTCTCCTCCTTCCTCCGTCTCCGGTCACGGCCGCCGCTCGAGCAGTTCGAGCACGGTCCGTTCGATGGTCGGCCAGCCGTTCGGGCCGACCGAGTTGGTCTCCTCGTAGTGGTCGCCGAACGCGTCGTCGACGTACGGCGCCAGCTCGTCGAGGAAGTAGTCGTACTCCGGCACCAGGTAGCCCAGCATGTCGTTGGTCAGGCCCCAGGCCATCGGATAGTCGGCGCCCTCCAGCCGGTCGAACAGGTACGGCGACGCCGGGGCCGCCGCCAGGTCCGGCGGGTGAGGCTGCCCCGGCGCCACGAGCGGCCAGGCGTCCGGCGTGTACGACCCGTCGTAGCCGCCGAGGAACAGCTCCGGGAACGGCTCGCCGCCGAAGGTCAGCACCTGCGCGCGGCCGAGCTTGAGCCACGACACCTCGCTCCACATCCGCGGGAAGTTGCCCAGGTCCATCGGCAGCGTCGGGTCGTAGCCGTGCGTCTCGCGGTCGCGAAACGTCCGGTTCAGCAGCATCGCGTGGTAGGCGTAGTTCTCCACGGTCAGCGAGAACCGCGCGCGCACCCACTGCAGGTCCAGCGTCTCCTCGGGGGCCGTCGCCTCGTCCAGCGCCCGCAGCGCCGAGACCGCCAGCAGCCGACCGACCGTCTGCGCCCCCTCGATGCTCCGCAGCACCTCGTGCGGCAGGTCGACCCCGTCCAGCCCCGTGCACTGCACGCGACCGGGCCCGATCTGCCCGCCCAGCGGTCCCTGGACGAACAGCGCCACCCCGCCCACGCCCGGGACGTCCACCGTCCCCTCGACCACCCCCTCCTCGATCCCGACCCGCAACGCATGCACGTAGTCGGCGGTCAGCGAGTTGATCTCGTCCCCGGAGTACTCGGGGTGCGCGGTGAAGTGCACCAGCGTCGCGATCGCGGAGCCGTCGGCGGCGTCCTCGAAGCCGAGCGCCGTGACGTACGGGTCCAGGATCACCGGGTCGCGGGTGTCGGAGACGACGTTGGCCACCCCCTTCGTCGGATGCTCGCCCGCCTCGACCCGACCGTAGCGCACGCGCGCGGGCCGCAGCTCGGCCACCGCCTCGCGCGTCGCCGCCTCCATCTCGCCCAGCAGGAAGTCCATGTAGACCGGGTCGGCGCCGCAGTGCACCTCGTCGATGCCCCAGATGCCGATCGTGTCCGGCCCCTCGTGGTTGTGCGCGGCGGCCACCAGCAGGTAGTCGATGCCGAGGTCCGCCGTCGCCGCGCGCAGCGTCTCGACGTCGTCGTAGAACAGCCCGACGATGTCGGCCGTCACGATCGCCAGCAGCTTCTCGCCCGAGCGGATCGCCAGCACCCGCGTCTCGATGTCGTCGTGGACCTCGTTGGCCGGCCGCGGGTTGCCGAAGCCGGCGATCCACACGCCGTCGAACCGGCCGTTGCCGTTGGTGTCCTCGTACCGGTCGCCGTCCCGCGGCTCGTACTCGCCGTCGCCGTCCACGTCCAGCGTCATCGTCTCGGTGATCGTCGGGTTGACCACCCGCACCCCGACGCCCGCCTCGAACGCCGCCGGCGCCTCGCCCGCGCACCCCGGGTCGCCGGGGCAGCGCTGGAAGGTCGTCGGGAACGGGACGTCGGCCGCGCCGTCGTCCGCATCGCCCGCGTCGCCGACCCCGCCGTCGTCCGCGGCTGTCGGGTCGCCGTCGCCGCAGGCCCACGCGCCGAGCAGCAACAATCCGGGCCACCACCAGCCGCGCATGGCGTCTCCCCCTCGCCCCGGCTACGGCCAGTCGTCGCCGAACGGCCACTCCGGAAGCTCGGGACAGCTGTTGTCCTCGAGGCAGGTGCGGTAGTCGAGGACCCGCCCCTGGGTGCCGAAGTAGCGGCCGATCATGTTGATCATGAAGGTGTTGATGTCGAAGGCGAGGTTCGGGTCGGGCACGTAGAAGCCGTGGGCGCCGTCGCCGGAGATGTAGGGGAGCACGAGCGCCGAGGTGCCCTGCGGGCAGTCGACGGACTCCAGCACCCCCTCGCCGTCGAAGGTCGTCTCGCACGTGGACGCCGCCGCGCCCCGCGACGGCTGCCAGGCGCGGACCGGCAGGAACGGCTCGGCGTAGGTCTGCGGCCGAAGCTGGCCGTAGCCGTCGGTGCCGCGCGACAGGTCGTCCGCGTCGAACAACGCCGGCGTCCCCCACTCGGGCGGGTTGAGCCGCTCGAGCCCCATGTAGACGCCGGTGTCGATCAGCGTCCGGTTCGGCGTGCGGCCGCCCAGCGCCGCGGAGCGGGACTCGGCGTCCCAGCGCAGGGCGCCGGAGCAGCGGGCGATCGAGATGCCGGTGTTGGTCGGCACGTTCATGTCGCCGACGGTGACGACGTTCAACGAGTTGCGGTAGTGCGGGGCGTAGACCGCAGGGTCGCCGGGGTCGAGCACCAGCTGAGCCAGGCCCATGAAGCGGCGGATCTCGGGAGTGCCGCGCCGCAACCCCAGGCCCTCCGCCGGCGCCACCAGCTCGTCGCCGGTCGTCCAGTCGTCCCACTCGAACGGCGGCGGGTCGATCTCGAAGGTCCGGATCGGCGCCGCGCGCCCGTCGGCGTCCGCGGTGCGCGGCCGCACCCCGGGGGCCAGCGCGCAGGTCTCGGCGTCGACCAGCGGGTAGGCGCCGCCGTCGGCCGAGGAGCCGTCGTAGATCATGAGCTCCAGCCGGTCGTGCAGGTCCGCCGCCACCGACAGCCGCACCCGGCTCTCGTCCATCGCCACGAAGCAGCGCGGCTCCTCCGGCCGCCGCATGTTGCGCAGCACCACCACGTCGCCCGGACGCACCGTGCGATCGGTGGTGGTCGTCGGGTCGGCGCTCAGGCAGGCGAACTCCACCTCGCCGGTGTTGTTGAGCTGCGGGATCAGGAACCGCGCCGAGATCAGGTTCGGGTCGCAGCTCCCGGCCGTCGCGTCGCAGCACGCCGTGCGGTTGCGCCGCGTCTCGGTGCTGTAGCGCGTGCTCGCCGGCACGAACAGCACGATCGGGCCCATCATCCGCAGGATCACCGCCTCCTTGACGCCGCCCTGCGTCGAGCGGATGCCGACGTCGCCCAGGCCGCCGCCGCCGGAGACCGGCGCCACCGCGCGGATCGACGGGTGCGTGCCGCCGAGCACGCCGGACATGATCCCGCCCAACGACTGGCCCCAGACGTAGTAGTCGTTGTCCGGGCCGCCGAAGTCCACGTCGCCGTCGCCGTCGAAGTCGCCCGCGAAGTCGTGACGGCCGTCGCCGTTGAAGTCGTACGGCTCGAGCTCCCCGTCGCCGTCGATGTCGAACTCCGCGGCCCGGCGGCCGTCGAACGAGCGGAAGATGTGGATCAGGCGGATCAGGTCGAGCGCCGACTGGCGGACCAGGTCGCGGGTGTGGAACAGGTACGAGGTCCAGAAGTCCCCGGCCGAGTCCTCCACGTCGTCCTCGTAGCGCACGTTCGACCACCGCTCGCCGTCCCACCGCCCGAGCCAGGCGTTGGGCCGGTCCGTCGCGTCGCCGCCCGGCAGCTCCCGCACCTCGGTCGCGTAGCCGCTGAACGGCACGTCGAAGTGCATCGTCGGGAAGCACGGGTGCTTGCCGCAGGGGGCGGGCTCGAGGTCCGCCGGGTCGCTGCCCGAGCCGGAGTACTTGTCGTTGTCCATGTCGACCGCGCGGTCGTCGAGCAGCGCGATTCCGGCGCCGTGCAGATCCTCGTTGTTGAAGATCCCCATCGCGACGTCCTTGAGGATCGGGTCGATGCCGATGCCGTGGTGGGCGCAGTCCCAGGTCACCGTGGTCAGGCCGAACTTGGCCAGCGACCCGGCGAACCCCAGCCCCTCGATCTTGAAGCCGGTGTAGCCGTGGCCGTAGAACACCACCGGCGACGGCGCGCCGTCGGGCTTGCCGTTGGCCCGGTTGTACTGCCGCACGTACTCGGCCTTCGGCACCATCGCCAGGAAGTTCACCCGCCCCGGCGTGTAGCGCCCGCGGCCGGTCTTCCAGTTGACGTCCCAGGACTCCTCCTCCCAGCCGTCGCCGTCGCTGTCCAGGAACTGCGGCGACGTGTACCAGCCGAAGACGAAGTAGTCGACGAACTGGAAGGTGTTGATCAGCGGCGCCGCCTCGTCGCGGTCGAGCTCGAACACCTCCACCGCCACGTCGAGCAGCGTCGGCGCGAGGAACTCGGCCTTGATCGTGTAGATGTTGGACGGCAGGTCGCGCGCGCAGCCGCCGTACGGGTTGCAGATGTGCAGCGGAAAGATGAACGCGTCCGGCGGAAAGTCCTCGTGCAGCCGCGCGAAGGGACCCGTCCCCTCCTCCAGCCCCTCGATCATCTTCAGCAGGTCCATCCGCACGCTCTCGGTCGTGTAGCTCCAGGCGAAGGCCACGTCCTCGATCCCCCCCAGGTCGCCGTAGAACTCCGGATGCGAGGAGAGGATCCCGTCCAGCGGCGCCAGGTCCGCCGTCTGGTCCACGTGGTGGAAGTACGGGAACGGCGACCGCACCGGCTGGCCCCGCGTGTTGACCAGCCGCTTCGTCAGCACCACCGCGTACTTCGTCTGCTCCTCGAGCGGCACGATCGGTCGCGCCAGCAGCGTGTTCGTCTCCCGCTCGTAGAAGTCCAGCAGGTCCGCCGTCCGGTCGGGGCTCGGGTTCACCACCGAAGGGTCGATCACGTTCGGATGGTCCAGCACCCCGTCGAAATCGGTGTCCTCGCCCGGGTCCAGCTCGCCGTTGCCGTTCAGGTCCTCCTCGTAGGTCTCGAACAGCAGGCTGCTCGAGCCCCCGCGCGGGTCGTTCTCGTAGTAGCGGTCGGTCTGCTGCAGCACGATCGGGAAGTTGCCCTCCCCCAGGTCGAGCGGCACCGGGCGGCCGTAGTTGTCGGACTCCGGGTCGAGGTTGATCAGGTACATCACGTCGTCGGCGAACGCGAAGTCGTCGCCGACGTGCCGATCGATGATGTTCTGCACGTCGAGCACCGCCAGCTCCGGATCGGTGGGGTGCGTGAAACCGACGCTGATCGGCGCGTAGACGCCCCAGCCGTCCAGGTCGTCGATCTTCGTGCGGGCGCTCGCCTCCATCTCCGTCGGCGCGATCTTCGAGGCGTTGACCCGGCGCCCGGTGGGCGAGTTCGGGTCGGGCCGCGTCGCCGCGTCGTTGGGCAGCGGCACCTCGGGCAGCGGCAGCGCGAACAGGTCGAACTTCACCACCGGCCCGTCCCCCTCGTTGCGGTCCGGCGTGCCGAGCGAGCCCGGCAGGCCGCCCCCGTCGCACGCCGCCAGCGTCCCTGCCAGTCCGAGCGCCAGGATCTTCGTCGTGATGCGCATCGTCGTTCTCCCTCGCCCCAGCCGCTAGAACTTCATCGCGACCCGGCCCTCGAGGAGCCAGATCGGATCCAACTCGTTGCCGTCCGCATCGGCGAACGCGCCCCCGGGAGACAGGCAGCCCAACGGCAGGCCCCACTGCAGCTCCCCCCGCCGCACCGGCGCGCAGG
>CAZMRP010000216.1:0-7960 GCA_964568275.1 uncultured Myxococcales bacterium | reverse complement strand
CGCGCCGGCAGCGGGCGGGGCGGCGAAGGTCGCGGCCAGTTGCCGAAAAGCCTCGGCCATCCGCTCGGCCCCCTCGGTCCACAGCTCGGCCGGCGTCTCGGCCGGCGGCTTGTCGCGTGCGTCGTCGCGGTCCATCCGGCTCCTCATCGCGCGGGCCGACGCCCGCGGCGCGGTGGCGGAAACGCTGCCGCCGCTCAGCGGGCCGCGGCGAAGCGGCCGGCGGCGACCCCCTGCTGCAGCTCCTGCTTGTGGATCTTCCCCGAGCTGCCCTTGGGCAGCTCGCCCAGGAGCGTGACGTACTTCGGGACCTTGTAGCGCGCAAGCGCCTTGCGGCAGTGCTCGACGACCTGCTCGGGAGTCAGGGCCGTCGCTGCGGGGTCGAAGGCCAGGAAGGCGTGGCCGACCTCGCCCCACTTCGGGTCGGGGACGCCGACGACCGCGGCCTCCTTGACGCCCGGCAGGGCGTAGAGCACGCGCTCGACCTCGGCCGGGTAGACGTTCTCGCCGCCGGAGATGTACAGCTCCTTCAGGCGGCCGACGACGAAGTGGTACCCCTCCTCGTCCTGGCGGAACAGGTCGCCGGTGGCGAACCAACCGTCCGTGGACAGCGCCTTGGCGGTGGCCTCGGGGTTGTTCCAGTAGCCGGCACAGACGGTGGGGCCGCGGAGCTGCAGCTCGCCGACCTCGCCGCGCGGCACCTCGCGGCCCTGGCTGTCCACGAGGCGCGTCTCGAGGTGCAGGACGGGGAAGCCGACGGCGCCGGCCTTGCGGACCGCGTCGCGCTCGTGGAGCACGAAGCAGTTCGGTCCGACCTCGGTCAGGCCGTAGCCCTGCTTGAAGACCACGCCGCGGCGCTGGAACTCCCAGATCAGCGGCACGGGACACGGGGCGCCGCCGGAGATGAAGAAGCGGACGGAGGAGAGGTCGGTGTCGGCGAAGCCGGGGGCGTCGAGCATCATCTGGAACATGGTCGGGACGGCGAAGAACACGGTGACCTTGTGCTGGGCGATGGTGCGCAGGGCCGCGGCGGCGTCGAACTTGCGGGCCAGCACGACGGTGGCGCCGCGGTGCAAGAGCGGCAAGGTCAGGACGTTCCAGCCGCCGGTGTGGAACAGCGGGGCGTGGGTCAGCGTCACGTCGTCGTGGTGCAGGTCCCAGCCGGTGGCGGTGTTGACGGCGTTCCAGGTGATCGTGCCGTGGGTCAGCAGCGCCCCCTTGGGCCGCCCGGTGGTGCCGGAGGTGTAGAGCAGGAGCAGCGGGGTGGCCTCGACGATGCCGGCGGTGCGGACCGGCGCGGCGGAGGCGGCGGCGGTGAGCGCCGCGTAGCCGTCGGGGCCGTCGCCGTCGAACGGGAGGTAGGGGCCGGACCAGCGGCCGTCGCGCAGGGCGGCGACGCCGTCGGCGAGGTCGGCGCCCCACAGCAGGACGGCCGGGGCCGCGTCGCGCAGGATCCAGGCGACCTCGTCGGGGGCCAGGCGCCAGTTGAGCGGGACGAGGACGGCGCCGAGCTTGGCGCAGGCGAAGAACAGCTCGACCTGCTCCAGCCGGTTCTGCCCGAGAACCGCCACGCGGTCGCCGAAGCCGACGCCGAAGCGGTCGCGGAGCAGGTTCGCCGCCCGATCGGCCCGTTCGTCCAGCTCGCGGTACGTCACCCGCCGTCCGGTCGTCTCGTCGATCACGGCGGCCTTGTCGCCGACCACGGTCTTCCACTTCGCCGGCCATTGTCCGTGAACCATCGTCGTTGCCTCCCTCGCCCCCGGGCTCCCCCGGGGCACGGCCGCATTATGCAGGTGCACAATAGGAAGTCAAGAGAATTGTGCGATGCGAGCAGAACGACAGGAGACAGGGACAACGCCAACCATTCGTATACAAAGCGCAAACGAAGCGAGTGGCGACCGTTCGAAGGCCCGCTGCAACTTTCTCGTTGACATCGGATGGTGCGATGCACAATATGCCGCCATCCGACGGCACGGCGCCGCGGACGAGGCGGAGGGCGACCCGGGAGCGGGGCCCCCGGTGGAACGAAGGAAGGAGCGACCGATGAACGACAAGCAGAGCACCAAGCAGTTCACGTTCGAGGCCTGGCAGAAGCTGATCGACGGCCAACTGGCGCGGCTGGAGTCGATGATGCAGGAGGCCGCGACCTACGAGAAGCCGGCGGTCGAGCAGGCGACGGCGGCGATCGACGAGCTGGCGAAGCTGATGAAGGACTCGGTCGACTACAGCTGCCGTCTCTCGGCCGCCTGGCGTCGGGAGACGCTGGCCACGATGAAGCGCTCGGGCGAGCTGTTCACCGAGCTGACCCGCCGCTGATCCCGCCGGCGGGGGCGGGACTAGCCCGGCAACAGCACCGTCGCCTTCCCGTCGAGCACCGTTTCGCCCTTCTGGTTGACGGCCCAGGTGCGCAGGACCGCGATCGGCTTGTCCGCGCGGACCTCGAGCACCTCGACCCGCGCGGTCACCGTGTCGCCGAAGCGGACCGGGGCGAGGAACTTCAGTTCCTGGCCGAGGTAGATCGTCCCCGGGCCGGGGAGCTTCGTGCCGAGGATCGCAGAACAGAGCCCGGCGGCCAGCATCCCGTGGGCCACGCGGCCGCCGAAGCGCGAGCGGCCCGCGGCGACCTCGTCGACGTGCACCGGGTTGAAGTCGCCGGTCAGCCCCGCGAAGGTGTAGACGTCGTGCTCGCCGATGGTCTTGCTGACCTCCGCCGTCGCCCCGACCTCGAGCTTCGCCCTCTGCGTCTCCGCCATTGCCACCCCTCCTGCCGCCCCGCCTGGTCCGGCTGGCCGGAAGTCCGGAAGTCCGGGACCACCCTCGCCACCGAACCGCGCCCTTCAGGGCGCGGCTTCCGCCGGGGGCTGAAGCCCGCGGTTCGGATCCGGATTTCTGGCCCGCGGTACTAGCGCGGGAACAGCGCCTCCAGCAGACCCGGCACGCGACCGCGCCAGGCCGGCTCGTTGTGCAGCTCCCCCGGCTCGTGCACGTACGTCAAGTCGACGTCCGCGACCCATCCGCGGTCGAGCAGCGCGTTGTAGACCGCGACGTTGACGACGGCGTTGTCCGTGTCGGCGGCGAGGTCGCCCCCGTGGTCGAGGTAGAGCGGCAGCGGCGGCGCCAGCGGGAAGCCCGCCGCCCCGATCGCCTGCAGCACCGAGAGTCCCTCGTCGGCGCAGACCCAGAACGACCCCGACATCGACCCGAGGCCCTGCCGGAACACCGTCGGGTGGGCCATGGCGACGACGAACGAGATGTTGCCGCCGAGGGAGGAGCCGGCCAGCGCGCGCCGCGCGGGGTCGATCCGGTAGTGTGCCTCGACCAGCGGCACCAGCGTCTCCACCAGGAAGCGGCCGTACTCGGCGCCGGTGCCGGAGTACTCGGCGCACTGGGTGTACTCGGACATCCGGTCGCCGGTGTTCGCGGCGCCGACGACGATCGGCGGGTCGATCGTCCCGGCCGCGGCGAGCCGATCGATGGCCAGGTTGACCTCCCACCCGCCGTTGCCGAAGCAGCAGGTGGTGTCGTCGAAGACGTTCTGGCCGTCGTGCATGTACAGCGCGGGGTAGGTGGTCGTCGCCTCGGGGTCGTAGCCCGGCGGCAGGTAGACGAACAGGTCGCGCGCGTTCCCCAGCTCGGGCGAGGCGACGGCGGGCCACCACTCGAGGTGCCCGCGGCCGGAGCCGGGGAGGTTGACCACCGAGTTCTTGCCGTCCGGGTTGGCGCCGTAGTCGTCAAACGCGAAGGCGCGGTTGGCGGGGTCGAGCTGCCAGGAGCCGTCGACGACCAGTTTGTACTCGTAGAAGCCGGGGGAGACGGCCTTCGGCAGGACGAACAGGTCGGTGGCGCAGAGGCGCGCGAGGTCCTCCGGGATCCAGCCGTCGAACTCGCCGGCGACCTGCACGGTCGTCGCGCTCCCCAACCAGGCGAACCAGACGTCGCCGCCGCGGACGAGCGGGAACGCCTGCTGCTCGAAGCCGTGCTCGGCGGCCGCGAGCAACTCGGCCTCCGCGGCGGTGCCGCAGATCGTGGGATCCCCGGCGAGGGCGACGAAGCAGTCGCGCCAGGCGGCGGGGTCGTCGCACGGTCCGCCGGCGTCCGCGTCCGCATCGGTGTCTGCGTCCGCGTCGGCGCCGACCTCGGCATCCGCGTCCGGGTCGGCATCCGCATCGGCATCGGCATCCGCGCCGACGTCCGCGTCTCCGTCCGCGCCGACCTCGCCGGCCTCATCGGAGGTGTCCACCACGTCGGCGGGAGCGGTGTCGTCGCCGCACCCAAGCGTTCCGGCTGCGAGGCCGGTGACCGACAGCGCCATCCACAGCACGCGTCCCATCGTCGTCTCCTCGGCGCGCCGTCGGCGGGAGCGGACGGCGGACGCCGGAGGATACCCGGTTCGGCGGGCGAGGCAACCCGCCGCGGGGCCCGCCGCGGGGCCCGCCGCGGGGGCCGCACGGGGCGACGCTACCGCGACTCGTAGATCCGCAGCGCGGGCAGCTCGGTGCCGCACCCGACAATCGGCTCGGCCGGCCATACGACCGTGGTCCACGCGGCTCCATTCTCGTGCTGAGGATCCGGCGCGTTGTCGCCCACCGACCCGTCGTCTGCTCCCATGGCCCAAACGGCCGAATCGCACAGGGCTGGTCGATTGCTTCGTCAGATCCAATGAAAGGTGGATCCGTCCCAGAACAGGACAAACGGCCGGTTGAGGCAGGTGCGCGTGTAGACTGTCGTGTCGCCAACTTCGTCTTCCGGCTCGAGTTCCGCGGCGGCGAAGAAGACCGTCGTCGCCGAGAGACCGGCCAGCGCCAGAACGGCGACTCCGCCGTCGCAGCGACCCTCGGCCGCCCTCGTTCCTGGCCAATACCCAAGCACGTCCCACTCCCCGCCCCTCCACGCCAGGATTTCCCGCACCGTGTGAAAGTACACCGTATCGCCGGAACCCCAGATGCCGATGATCGACTGCGGTTCGTCGCACGGCTCGGCTTCCTCGGACGCGAGATTCGGCCAGTCCTGCACGCTCCATCGCACGCCGTCCCAATGGAACAATGCCCCGCCGTCGTCCGCGGCCCAGACGTCGTCTCCGGCCAAGCCCCACAGCGCCGAGATCGGTCGCGTCGTGCCCAGGGCGTGGTTCCGCCAGCCCGTGTCGTCCAGAGACAGGATCGTGCCCCGCTCGCCAGCTACGAACAGGTCCCGCTCGTCCGCCCAGATCTTGGAGACGAGTTGGTAGGGGAGATCGTACGGCAGGACCTCCACGACGGGAATCCAGTCGGAGCCGTCGAACCGCAACACCTTGCTGTCGGTCCCGCCCCAGACTGCGTAGGCCAGGCTGTCACTGACGAAATACGGGTCCGAGATGTCCCACAGGGAGTCCGGCCAAAGATGCAGGCCGGATTCGTCGAGGTTCGCAAGCGGCGCGTGGATTCCTTCCGACTCCCAAACCCGGACGACCAATTGCCCCGCGGGACATCCCGCAAGACGCGCTACGCAGACCTGGTCCGGGAACGCGTCCAACGGGTCACGCGCGTGATGGACTTCCGTCCAGCCTGCCCCGCGATTCGCGGAGACGGCGCTGTTGACCGCCAGGACGTGGTAGCCTAGCCCCGGGTCGACCCTGACGCTCGTCCACGCCCAAGACAGATACAGTGCGTCTTCCGATGCCAGGAGATCGACGTAGCTGAATCCTGCGCCTGCACAGGGATTGTGCTCCGGCGGCGGCATCCACGGCGTCCCGCTGTCTGCCCAGCCGCCGGGGGCAACGTCCACGACGGACGGGCCCCACTCCTCCGCGGCGCCAGCGTCCCCGTCAGGTCCGTCCAAGTTGGTGTGCGAACCGCAGCGCAACGATACCACGGCTGCGGACAGAAGGAAGATGGCGGTGGCCGTGGAGTTCCGGGGCTTCCGTTCCATGGTGGTCTCCTCCGGGTCGGGGGCCGACCGGAACCCGGCAGGTTCACCCGACCTGTGCCGGCGGCTCATGGCAAACCACCCTGCGTCGCGGTGGCTCCGGGGGGAGACCGCATGGGCATGTCGGGCAGCCCACGACCCTCGCGGGCAACGTAGACATCGACCGAGGTGTCGTCCGGCCCGTCGGCGACGAAGTAGAACGCCTGCGCAAACGGGCCCGCATTGGACGCGGCCAACTGCCGGAAGAAGGAGTCCCGCCGCTCGACGTCATCGAACGACAAGTCTACCGCGCACAGGGTCGTCCGACAGTCCACGGACACGGAAGACGCGTCGGGCGAGCCTAGGACCATCAGTGCGTCGCGCACGGCGCGCTCCTGGCCCCATGACCAGGACGGGTCGAGCCCCTCGGCCTCGAGGCAGCGCCTGTACCACCGGCCGACGTCCGACGGCGTGTCCGCCAGGGGCTGAGTGGCGGAACTGCTGGCAGGCAGGTCGGTCGGCGGCGGGTGTACGCTCGACGGCGTAGCCGCGGCGCCTGGCGCGGCCGCCGGCGCATGGTCGCCCGACGGACCGCCTGCACCACTCGGCATGGCCTGCGCAGCCAGGGACGCGCCTACTGGATGTCCACGCACCTCGCCGAGCGCCCGCTCGAGGCGCTCGACCTCCTGGCCGAGCGCCAGTACTCGGCGAAGCAGGGCCGCGTGGCTGATTCGCTCCTTGTCTTCCAGGGGCTGTTGCTCCAACGACTGTTCGGGATGCTCGGGCAGGGCGCGCGGAACGGGCGTAGCCGTCGGAACTCGCTGCCCCAAGTAGGAATAGCACAGCAGCAAGAGCGCGCTGGAGACGCAGGCTGCCAGCAGGAGAGCTCGGGTCCGGGCAACTCGCATGCTGTCACACCCGCCTAGGCCCTCGGGCTAGCAGTTCTCGTCCACACCGTAGGCCGAGATTCTCGTGGTTCCCGAGCCCGACATCTCGCAGTCAAAATAGGAGTAGCCGTAGGTCATCGAGCTCGTGTAGGCGTTCGTGACGTCGATGCGGGCGTAGCTGTACGTCGTGGCCGTGCTGTAGCGGCTTCCGCATCCACCGGACCCCGTGGAGCGGTCGTACCGGCACATCCGGCAACCGATGGCGTTCGCCGTCGTCTGGTACACGTAGACCCAATGCCCTGTGGAGTACATGCCGCCACAATCTGCGACGACCGGGCATACGGCGTGCCTGGTGCCTCCGGTCACGTTCGCGACATACCCGTCGTCGTAGTTGTAGCTCAGGTCCGTTGCGCCAACGCCGCCCGGCTGGCAGGTCGTTCCCGGGTAGTTCTTCTTGTCCGACGTGGCGCCCGCGGGTACTGCGACGCCCAGCGCCGACACGACCGCGAGCCCGAGCACCAAGCCGACCGACCGTTGCTTCCTCATGGTTCGTTCCTCCTCACCCTCCGATTGCCCGCCACGGGCAACCTCTCGGCAAGGAGCATCGCACGCGGAGCGTTGCACCGCGGATGCAGAACCCCGTCTTGCACTCGGAGTGCAGCGGCACCGTCTTGGGCGGAGGCAGACGCGGCCGGCAGCGCCCGATCGGCCTTCCCGTCCTCGGCGGGGTCGGCGAGCCAGGCCCGGAGGGTGTGGAAGAACCACGGCACCGAGGGATTGCTTCCGGCCGTCCGACCCAGCAACTCGCGAAGCCGCAGCTCCATGCGAGCCCGCCCGGGGCGCGTCGCCTCGGCAAGCCACGGCAGTTCCTGCACGGCCAACGCCACCCGCGCCACGGCGACGAGCCGATGGGAGCGGCACCACTCCGCCGCCGACTCCACGAGGTCCTGCGACCGCCGCAAACCGTGGGTCCACCCCACGAACTCCCGCGCAAAGCAGGTTGCGACCGCGGCCAGGAGACCCTCCTTGCTTCGGAACCGGTTGAAGAGCGTCCGACGGCTCCAGCCGGCGCGACGCGCGACGTCCTCCATCGTGACGGCATCGTAGCCACGCACCAGGAACAACTCGGCCGCCGCGATCACGGCTTCGAGGTTCTCGGGAGGGGGGAGGGGGGAGGGCGGAGGGGGGGTTGG
>CAZMRP010000215.1:0-7964 GCA_964568275.1 uncultured Myxococcales bacterium | reverse complement strand
GCCGCAGCGTGGACGTCCCGGCGGCGTCGGGCGTGAAGAACGTCGTCGCCGCATGCGCGGGCGTCGGCACGGCGGTCGAGCCGGTCGGCCGCGTCCCCACGCTCCAGGCGAAGGTCACCGTCCCGCCGTCCGGGTCCGAGCCGGTTCCGGCGAGCGTCGTCACGGTCCCGACCACCACGCTCCGGCCCGCCGGACACTCCACCACCGGCGGGAAGTGCGGACACACGTCGCCCTCGTCCGTCGCACCGTCGCAGTCGTTGTCCCGCCCGTCGCAGACCTCGGGAATCGCGGTCGTTCCGCCGAGACACGGGCCCCAGTGTCCCGTGTCGTCGCAGGTCTCGAGTCCCGCCGTGCAGTCGCCGACGTCCGTGCCGCAGGCGCGCGTCGCGCCCGTCACGCAGTCGCATCCCTCGTCGGTCGCCCCGTCGCAGTCGTCGTCAACCAGGTTGCAGGCCTCGGGCGCCGGTCCCACCGAGCCGCTGCACGCACCCCAGTCGCCCGACGTGCTGCAGACCTGCGTCCCCGCCACGCAGGCCCCCTCGTCCGTGCCGCACGAGCGGGTCGCTCCCGACGAGCAGAGGCACCCCTCGTCCGTGGTCCCGTCGCAGTCCTCGTCCAGCAGCCCGTCGCAGGTTTCCGTGGTCGGACCGACGGCACCCTCGCAGAGGCTCCAGCCGGCCGTCCCGAGACACCGCTCGATCCCCGCCACGCAGGCCCCCTCGTCCGTGCCGCACGACCGCGTCAGGCTCTCGTCGGTCTCGGTGTCGCAGTCGTCGTCCACCCCGTTGCACGACTCGGAGATCGGGTCGATCGCCCCCTCGCAGGCGCCGAACACGCCGGCCGTGCAGGTCTCCGTCCCTGCCAGGCAGCGGCCCACCGTGATCCCGCACGACCGCGTCACGTCCTCGTCGGTCTCGGTGTCGCAGTCGTTGTCCAGGTCGTCGCACACCTCGGCGGCCGGGATCCGGCCCCCCTCGCACTCGCTCCAGGCTCCCCGGTCGCAGCGCTCGTAGCCTTGCCGGCAAGTACCGACGGTCGTGCCGCACAGCCGCAGCAGCCCCTCGTCGGTCCCGCGGTCGCAGTCGTCGTCGAGCAGGTTGCACTCCTCGGGCTCGGGGCCGAGCGAGCCGAGGCACTCGGACCACCGGCCGTCGATGCAGCGCTGCGTCCCCGCCCGGCACTCGCCGACGTCGGTTCCGCAGGCCAGGTCGGGATCCCCCGCCGAACACTCGCAGCCGTCGTTCGGCGCCCCGTCGCAATCCTCGTCGAGCGCCGCGGCGTCGCACAGGTCGCCGTCCAGTCCGATCCCGTCGCCCTCGCAGGGACCCCAGGACCCCCACTCGCCGGTCCCCTCGCAGATCATCGTGCCGTCCCGGCAGATCCCGATCCCGCGTCGCCGCGGGTCGCCGGTGAAGCACGAGCTGATCTCGCCCGGGACGCAGAAGCAGTCCTCCTCCACGACGCCGTCGCAGTCGTTGTCCAGCCCGTCCCCACAGCGCTCGTCGACGCACTCGCGCGGCGGCGGACCGCCGTCGTCCGGGACGTCCCCGTCCTCCGCCTCCGGCACGTCCTCGGCGTCGGCGTCCGCGGCGTCCGGTTCCACGTCCTCCCCGTCCGGCTCCACGTCGGGCGGCACGTCCCCGTCCGGCTCGACGTCGGCGTCGGCGTCGGCGTCGGCGCCCACGTCCACGTCCTGCTGCCCCTCCGCCGTGCCGTCGTCGCCGTCGGCGACGTCGGCCGCCGGCGTGCCCTCGGTCGCGCATCCGGCGCCCAACGCCAGCGCCAGCGACGCCGCGAGTCCTGCCCACCACCGTTGCCGTGTGTCCATCGCCGAGTCTCCTGGTCGTCCCACCGCGATGTCGTGCTTGCGTCGGACGACACGATAGGTTACCCCGCAAGACGGGCGCGGTCGAGTGCGGCTGTCGGAGTCGACGGCGGCCGCCGCCCGGGGAGCGGAGACGATGGCCGAATCCGAGTTCGAGTATCCTTCCATGGTCCGGGCGCTGCCCGATGCGGAGATCCCGCTGCCCGGCGTCCACGGCAAGCTGCTGCAGGCCGACGGCCGCCAGGCGGTGTTCTTCGACATCGAGCCGATCGGCGCCATCCCCCCGCACCACCACTCCGCCCAGTTCGGCGTCGTGCTCGACGGCGAGATGAGCCTCACCATCGGCGGCGAGACCCGCCGCTACCGGCGCGGCGACAGCTACCTCATCCCGGCCGGGGTCGAACACTCCGCGGTGTTCCACACGCGGGTCCGGGTGCTCGACCTGTTCGACGAACCGGCGCGCTACCGCCCTCGCGGCTAGGTCCCCGATGCGCTCGGCCGACGACGAACGGGCGTTGCGGGCCGCCGCCGAGATCGGCCGGCGGGTCGGGATCCACAAGATCGTCGACGACCCCGACCTGCTCGTGCCGTTCGGCGCCGACGAGTCCGGCCTGCCCGCCGCGCCGCCCCCCGCCGCCGTGCGCGCCGAATCCGCCGACGACGTGGTCGCCACGCTCGCCGTCGCCGCCGAGCGCCGCGTTCCCGTCACCCCCCGCGGTCGCGGCTCGGGCAAGAGCGGCGGCGCCATCCCCGCCCGCGGCGGCCTGGTGCTGCTCACCGAACGCCTCGACGCCATCGTCGAGCTGGACCGCGCCGAGCGGCTGGCCGTCGTCCGCCCCGGCATCGTGCTCCAGCGCTTCCAGGAGGCGGTGGAGGCCGAGGGGCTGTTCTATCCCCCGGACCCCGCCAGCCTCGAGACCTGCGCCCTCGGCGGCAACGTCGCCGAGAACGCCGGCGGACCCCGCGCCTTCAAGTACGGCGTCACCCGCGAGTACGTGCTGGGCCTCGAGGCGGTGCTGATGGGCGGCACGCGGCTGCAGACCGGCCGCCGCACCCGCAAGGGGGTCGCCGGCTACGACGTCACCGCCGCGCTGGTCGGCTCCGAGGGCACCCTCGCGGTGTTCACCGAGGTCACCGTGCGCCTGCAGGCCCGCCCCGCCGCCACGCAGACCCTGCTGGCCACCTTCGACCACCCGTTCGCCGCCGGCGAGGCGGTCCGCGACCTGCTGGAGAGCGGCCTCGTCCCCTGCGTGATCGAGATCCTCGACCGCCACTGCGTCGACGTGATGCGCGCCGCCGGCCACAACCCGATCCCCGGCGACCCCGGCGCCGCGCTGCTGGTCGAGCTGGACGGCCGGGACCCCGCGCGCGTCGAGGCCGATGCGCTGGAGGCCGGGGAGCTGCTCCAGCGCCGCGCAACGCAGGTGCTGGTCGCCTCCGACCCCGGCCACCGCCGCGCGCTGTGGGCCGCCCGCCGCGAGCTGTCGACCCTGCTGGCCAAGGCCCACGTCGGCAAGCTCGCCGACGACGTCGCCGTGCCGTGTCGCGCGATCCCCGAGGTCCTGCGCCGCTTCGAGGAGCTGGGCCGGGAGCGCGGCGTCACCGTCTCGTGCTACGGCCACGCCGGCGACGGCAACCTCCACGCCAACGTGCTGTGGGACGACCCCGCCCTCGACGCCGCCGCTCGCGGAACGCTCGAGACGATGCTGCGCGTGGTGCTCGAACACCGCGGCACCATCTCCGGCGAACACGGCATCGGCCTGGCCAAGCGGAACTACCTGGCCTGGGAACAGTCGGCCGAGCTGATCGAGCTCCAACGACGGCTCAAGGCGGCCTTCGACCCGCTGGGCCTGCTCAACCCCGGCAAGCTGCTCCCCGACCCCGCCGCGCCGTGAGCGCCGCGGTACCGGTCCCGCCCCTCGGAACCGGGAAATCACCGGCACGGCGGGGTTGAGCCCCCGGCCGTTCGTGCTAGGCTGACCGCATTCCGGCGGGCCGTACGGGACCTGCCGAGCGGCGGAAGGAGAGCCCGATGGGCGGACGAACGATGGGAACGGTCGCGGGCGCGCTGCTGTGGGCGGTGCTGGTCCTCGGCTGCACCAACCCCAACGAGGACGACACGACCGACGTGACCGACGTGCGGGACGGCGACGTCGCCGAGGGCGACGTCCTGGTCGTCACCACCTGTGCCGAGGCGCGCCTGGCCGACGCGGACCGCGACGGCATCTCGGACGAGACCGAAGGCGACGGCGACCCGGACGGCGACGGCATCCCCAATCGCGAGGACCCTGACTCCGACGGCGACGGCATCCCCGACGCCGTCGAGGCGCACCAGCCCGACTGCCGGATGTCCCCGCAGGACCTCGACGGCGACGGCATCCCCGACTACCTCGACACCGACTCCGACGGCAACGGCATCCCCGACCGCATCGAAGGCGGCGAACTGGACTTCGACGGCGACACCGCCCCCGACGCCTTCGACCTCGACGACGACAACGACACCCTGCCGGACTCCGTCGAGGTCGGTCCCGACCCGGCCTCCCCGGTCGACACCAACGGCGACGGCGTCCCCGACTACCATTCGGAGGACTCGGACGGCGACACGATCTCCGACGGCCACGAGGGGAACGTGGACTACGACCGCGACGGCATCCCGAGCTTCCGCGACCTGGACAGCGACAACGACGGGATTCCCGACGCCGAGGAGGCGGGCGACTCCGACCTGGCGACCCGTCCCCCGGACACCGACGGCGACGGCGCCTTCGACCCCTACGACACCGACTCCGACGACGACGGCCTGGACGACGGCTACGAGCGCTCGATCGGCTCGGACCCGCTGCTGGCCGACACCGACGGCGACACCTTCACCGACCTCGGCGAAGACCTCGTCGGGACGGACCCCAACGACGCCACCAGCGTGTTCACCGGCTTCTACGTGATCCTGCCGCACTGCGTCGACGGCGAGCGCCCGGTGGACGGCTCGAGCTGCGGGCCGGAGCTGCGGGAGCTGGAGTTCAACACCGCGATCAACATGGCCGACGTGATGTTCATGATCGACTCCACCGGCTCGATGAGCCAGGAGATCGACATCATCACCGCGCGGCTGATCGACACGATCGCCCCCGGGATCGTGGCCGAGATCCCCGACGTCTGGCTCGGCGTCTCCGAGTTCCGCGACCAGTGCGACGACGCCTACGTCCCGATGCGCGTGCGGCAGGAGATGACGCCGGACGTGACCCGCGTGCAGACCGCGCTGGCCGCCTTCACCGACGGCGGCGGCTGCGGGGACCAGACGATCCTCGAGGGGATGTACCAGTTGTTCACCGGCGAGGGGTTCGGCTCCCTGCTGCCGCCGCACCTGGGCTGCGCGGACTTCGGCTACTACGGCTATCCCTGCTTCCGCTACGGCGCCCTGCCGATCATCATGGGGTTCTCCGACGCCGAGGCGCGCGGCGGGCCGTCGGGCAGCACGTACACCGAGACCTTCCCGGGCGCGACGATCCATACCTACCGACAGGTGATCGATGTGCTGATCGACCACGGCGCCCGCTTCATCGGCGTCGATTCCGGCGAGGCGCACACCGACTTCCGCGCCGTGTCCGTCGATACCGGCACGATCCGCGCCGACGGCACCCCGCTGCTGTTCGAAATCCCCTCCACCGGCGTCGGCCTCGACAGCAGCATCGTCGATGCCGTCGTCGATCTCGCCCACCAGGTGCTGATGGACGTCGATACCTTCAACGAGGAGCGTCCGGTGATCGCCGACGAGGTCGACGCCACGCGGTTCATCCAGTCGGTCGTCCCGCTCTCCTGGGCCGGCGGCGGCGCCGGCAGCCAGGACGAGACCACGTTCTACGACGTGCTCCCCGGCACGCTGCTGACCTTCGAGGTGACCCTGCTCAACGACTTCGTGCCGGAGGGCGAGCGGCCGCAGGCGTTCCGCGCCCGGATCGTCGTCCGCGGCAACGGCGTCGCGCGCCTCGACGAGAAGGAAGTCCTGATCATCGTTCCCGGCAGCCAGAACGTGATCATCGGCTAGCGGAGGCAACCATGCACGCACGAATCACCCTGCTCGCCGCCGCGCTGGCCCTCCCGCTCGCCGGCTGCAACGATTCCGACGGAGACGATTCGGACGTCCCGGACGTCCCGGACGTCCCCGACGTCCGCGAGGACGCGGGCGGGCTCGACGTCGACGAGACGGTCGGCCGCGAGTGCGAAACCGCCTACGACTGCTCCGACGGCGTGTACTGCAACGGCGTCGAGCAGTGCGTGCGCGGCTGGTGCGTCGAGCCCGAGGTCGTGGCCTGCGACGACGGGCTGGACTGCACCCGGGACGGGTGCAACGAGGAGCTCAAGACCTGCACCTTCACCCCGGACGACGCGCTGTGCGACGACCACGACCCGTGCACCGGCGTCGAGCGCTGCGTGGCCACCTCGCGCGAGACCGGCGGCTGTGTCGCCGGCCACCCGTTGATCTGCGACGACGGCCAGGACTGCACCGACGACTTCTGCGACCCCGGCAGCGGCACCTGCCAGGTCCGGCTCCACGACGGCGACGGCGACACCCACGGCGACCGCCGCTGCTTCATCCTCGCCGGCGACGGGACCCGGATCCAGGGCGACGACTGCAACGACGCGGACCCCGAGGTCTATCCGGGCCAGGAGGAGATCTGCGACGACGGCGTGGACAACAACTGCGATCGGCAGGTCGACATCCACGACGAGTTCTGTTTCGGCACCAACGATCGCTGCGACACCCCCGACATCATCGACCACCCCGGGACCTACCTCGGCTCGACCCGCCGCTTCGGCTCCGACGTCACCACCTCCTGCGGCGGCGGCGCCGACGCGATCTACGAGCTGCGACTGACCGAGGACCACGACGTGCTGCTGTCGGCCTTCGGCGATTCCCAGACCTACATCGCGATCCGGGACGCCTGCCCGGGCACCACCGACCTGCTGTGCGGCGCCAGCCAGATCCGCGCCCGCGGCCTCGCCGCCGGCACCTGGTACGTCATCGTCAAGACCGCCTCGACCGGCAACTTCTCGTTGACCGTCGAGTTCTTCGCACCCGCCGTCGTGCAGTACGTGTCCGGGAACGACACCTGCGCCCAGGCCCACGAGATGGTGAACACGCCGGGCTCGACCACGATGTACATCGGCAGCACGACCGGGATGACCAACGACGCCGGCGCCACCTGCGCCGCCAGCGCCAACTCCCCCGACGCCGTCTACCGGCTGGTCCTCGACGCCGCCCGCAGCGTCACCCTCGACATGCGTACCACGTCCTTCGACAGCGCCCTGCACGTCAAGAGCGACAGCTGCCCCGCGGGCACCCAGGTCGGCTGCAACGACGATACCGGCGGCACCCGCCGCTCGTACCTCGCCCTCTCCCTGGCCGCGGGAACCTACTTCGTCTTCGCCGACGGCTACTCGACCAGCGCCAGCGGGAACTACGAGCTCGAGGTGGCGATCGCGCCCTAGCTCCGCCGCCAGACCCGCGCGGCGGATTCGATGGCCCGCAGGATGCGGACCTCCCCGGCGCCGTTGCCGCCCGGCGGCAACTCCCCGCGCACCCGCGCCGCGAACGTCTCGCACAACCTGCGCAACGGCTCGGTGGCGTCCGGCGACGACACCGGGCTCCACCCGCCGCCGTTGCCGTCCCCGCGCACCAGCAGCGGCTCGCCCGGCGCGAAGCCCGTGGCCCGCAACGCCCCGCGCGTGCCTCGGACCTCCAGCTCGCGCCGCCGCTCCGCCGCCCCGCGCCGCAGCCGCAGCTCGACGTCCCACCCCGACGCCGTGCGCAGCACCAGCGCCAGCGGTCCGTCCGGCGAACCGCCGTTCGCGTCCCGCAGCTCCACCGCCGTCGACTCGCCCGCCCCCAGCGCCTCCAGGATCGCGAAGTCGTGCGGCGCCAGGTCCCACAGCAGGTCGACGTCGTGCGGCCCCGGCCCGCGGTTCTCGTGCACCAGCCGCACGGACCGCACGTCCCCCACCGCGCCCCCTGCCACGCGGTCCGCCAGCGCCCGGAAGGTCCCCGAGTGCAGCTCGGTGTGGTCGGTGAGCAGGACGCGGCCGGCCCGCCGCGCCCGCTCGTGCAGCTCGGCGCCCGACGACGCCGACAGCGCCAGCGGCTTCT
>CAZMRP010000214.1:0-7993 GCA_964568275.1 uncultured Myxococcales bacterium | reverse complement strand
GCGGAGGGGGTGGGGGGCGGGCCCGGGCGGCTGCGGGGGCGGCGGGGGGGGCGCGGCGCTGGGCGGCGCGTCGGACGAGCTGTGGGTGATCGCGCGGGCGCCGGTCGAGGAGGGCTACGGCGAGCCGGAGGAGGAGCGGCCGGGGACGGGGTCGGTGCGGGCGCGGCGGGCGGGGGCGGACGAGGGCGACGAGGTTCCGATGCCGCTCCGGCACACCGAGGTCGACGCGGCGGTCTCCGGGTACGTGGCGCGGGTTTCGGTGGTGCAGCAGTACCAGAACCCGTTCGACGAGAAGATCGAGGCGGTCTACGTGTTCCCGCTGCCGTCGAACTCGGCGGTCAACGAGTTCGTGATGACGGTGGGGGAGCGGAAGATCCGCGGGCTGATCCGGGAGCGGGAGGAGGCGGAGCAGATCTACGCCGAGGCGCGGGCGCAGGGGTACGTGGCGTCGCTGTTGACCCAGGAGCGGCCGAACGTGTTCACGCAGAAGGTGGCGAACATCGAGCCGGGGAAGGCGATCGACATCGAGCTGTTGTACTACCAGACGCTGGAGTACGCGGACGGGTGGCTGGAGTGGGCGTTCCCGATGGTGGTGGGGCCGCGGTTCAACCCGCCGGGGTTCGACGACGGGATCGGCGCGGTGGGGCGCGGCGACCAGGGGAGCTCGGGGCAGGCGGCGGAGGTTTCGTACCTGCGGCCGGGGGAGCGGTCGGGGCACGACATCGGGCTCTCGGTGACGATCGACGCCGGGGTGGCGATCGAGGAGCTGGAGGTGCCGACGCACGCGGTGAGCGTGGAGCGGCCGACGCCGGCGCAGGCGGCGGTGAAGCTGGCCGAGCAGCGCGCCATTCCGAACAAGGATTTCGTGCTGCGCTACCGGGTGGCGGGCGAGCGGATCAAGTCGGGGCTGCTGACGCACCGGGACGAGCGGGGCGGGTTCTTCACGCTGATGGCGTATCCGCCGGCGGCGCTGGCCGACCTGCCGCGCCAGCCGATGGAGCTGGTGTTCGTGCTCGACTGTTCCGGCAGCATGTACGGCGAGCCGCTCGACCTGGCCAAGGACGCGGTGCGCTACGCGCTGGGCCTGCTGGGCCCCGACGACACGTTCCAGATCATCACCTTCTCGGACGACGCGTCGACCTTCGGCGACGAGCCGGTGCGGGCCGACGACGAGAACCTCGAGCGGGCCCGGGACTACCTGGACGACCTGGACAGCGAGGGCGGGACGATGATGGAGGCCGGCATCCGGGCGGCGTTGGACTTCCCGCACGACCCGCGCCGGTTCCGCGTGGTGTCGTTCATGACGGACGGGTACATCGGCAACGAGCTGGAGATCTTCGCATCGATCCGGCAGCGGCTGGGCGAGGCGCGGATCTTCAGCTTCGGCGTCGGCTCCTCGGTCAACCGCTACCTGATGGAGGGGATGGCGCGGCTCGGCCGGGGGGCGGTGGCCTACGTCAACGCGGACGAGGGGTCGCAGCGGGCGGTGGCGGCGTTCTTCGACCGCATCGCGCACCCGGCGATGACGGACGTGGAGCTCGACTGGGGCGGGATGGAGGTCGACGAGGTCTACCCGAGCCGGCCGCCGGACCTGTTCGTCGGCCGGGCGTTGATCCTCACCGGGCGGTTCGCCGGCGGCGGTCGGCACACCGTGCGGCTGTCCGGGCGGGCCGGCGAGCGGCCGGTGAGCCTGGAGCTGGAGGTGGACCTCGACGCCGCCGAGGCGGCCTACCCCGGCATCCCGTTCGTCTGGGCGCGCAAGCAGATCGAGGTGCTGGAGGACCGGGACGTGGGCGAGGGGTCGCCGGCGATTGCGGCGCGGATCAAGGACCTGGCGTTGGAGTTCGGCCTGATGTCGGGGTACACGGCGTTCGTGGCGGTGGATTCCAGCCAAGTCACGGCGGGCGAGCACGGCACGGTGGTGCCGGTGGCGGTGCCGGTGCCCGAGGGGGTGCGCTACGAGACGACGGTGCCGGAGGCGGAGCCGGAGCAGGCCGGGCGGTAGGGGACCGCGAAGGGGGGAGCCGAGCGCCCCTCGACTTCGCTCGGGGCAGGCGAGCGCGAGCGCGAGCACGACCAGGACCACGACAACCACGACGACGACCACGACGACGACCACGACCACGACCACGACCGCGACCACGACGAGCGTGGGGCGGTGGCGGTGACGAGTTCGACGGGGGCTAGAACGAGGACCACGGGGGCCCGAACGAGGGGCCGGTCTGGACGATGTTGATCGGGGCGATCTGGCAGTCGAGGGCGCCGCACATGCCGGAGCCGAACTGGACGTCGGCGACGATCCAGTTGTCGTTGCTCTCGCCGTAGCTCGAGCCATTGCGGAGTTCCTGGGGTCCGAACGAGGCGCGCAGGACGCCGCCGCAGTAGACGTTGACGTTGGCGTTGGTGACGCCGGTGTGGCTGTGCTCGGAGTAGTAGTTGACCATGATCCGGAACGGCTGGCCGGTGGGCGGGTTATCGACGTTGATGTTCTCTGGGGCGCAGAACGAGCTGCTGGTGGGGTCGGTGACGGAGGGGTCGCAGTAGATCACGTCGACGTCGAGTCGCGGGTTGAGGCAGGAGCCGTAGGCCACCCACTCGTCGCCCTCGCCGTGCGGGGCGTCGCGGCAGGCGGACAGGTCGCTGGTGGGCGGCAGGCCCCAATCGACCTCGGGGGCGCCGCCCCAGCAGCAGGAGCTGGCCTTGCAGTTGGCGTAGTAGCAGTCGGCGGAGGTGAAGAACTCGTCGGTGTTCGGCGACATCTGGTGCAGGTGCAGGTCGACGTCGGTGTCGCCGCGGCCTTCGCCCTGGGTGTCCCAGGTCATCTCGACGCGCAGGCCGGTGCCCTGGACGAGCAGGGAGAACTCGCAGGTGTAGGTCTCGGCGCCGACGCGGATGGTGGCGCGGGCGCGGTAGGTGCCGGAGGAGATCAGCAGCACGGAGGTATCGCGGGCGGTGGGGTCGGCGGGGGTCGGGCAGGTCGGGATGGTGGTGGGGCAGAACAGCTCCCAGAGCCAGGAGTCGTAGGCGCCGCCGTAGATCGTGACGCCGTTGAGCGGGACGTTGCTCATCGGGGCGGCGGCCATCGAGGCCGGGCAGACGACGGGGGTTTCGCAGCCGGCGAGGTCCTCGTCGTAGGCGCCGTCGCAGTCGTTGTCGGCGCCGTCGCAGACCTCGGGGCTCGGCCCGATGTAGCCGGCGCAGTCGCTGTAGCCGAACTCGGTGCAGGTTTCGATCCCGCGCTGGCAGGTGCCGAGGCACGGGAGGCCCGGCGGGCAGGGGGCGGGGTCGCCGGGGAAGCAGGGGAGCGCGGCGCCGACGGTGCAGGGGCAGGTCTCGTCGACGTAGGTGTCGCAGTCGTTGTCGGCGCCGTCGCCCGTGCCGGTTTCGCCGCAGAGCTCCTCGGGGCCGCAGGTCGGCGGGGCGCAGGGGTCGACCTCGCCCGAGTCGTCGCGACCCACGTCGGCGTCGCCGGCGTCCCCGCCGCCGGTGCAGCGGCACTCGCCGGCGATGCAGCTTCCGCCGGGGAGTCCGGCGGCGAGGCAGGTGGCGAGGCAGTCGCCCGGGAGGCAGGAGCCGATCGGGACGTCGTCGGCGGGGGAGCAGGCGGCGAGCGTCGCCGCGACCGTCGTCACCAGGAGTGCCGCCTTCCGGTTCGCCATCTCGATCCTCGCTTTCCGGCGCCCGCGGGCGTCCGCGTCCTCCGCACCGACCGGGCGGGGGAAGTGTACGGGGTGGATCCGCGGATCGTCAACGGCGTGTGCGGCGGGGCTAGGCGGCGGAGCGGGCGAGGCCGGCGACGAGCTCGGCGGCGGCCAGGGCGGCCACGGTGCCGTCGGCGACCGCGGTGGTGATCTGGCGGTAGCGTTTGACGCGCGCGTCGCCGGCCGCGAACACGCCCGGGACGCTGGTGCGCAACGACTCGTCGACCACGATCTGGCCCCGCTCGTCGAGCGCCACGATCCCCTCGAGCCACTTCGTGTTGGGCACGTAGCCGATGAACAGGAACGCGCCGGCGGCGGGGGTGACGGTGGTCTCGCCGGTCCGTTTGTGGACGGAGACGACCGCCTCGAGCGACTCGTCGCCGCGGAAGTCGGTCACGGTCTGTTCGAGGAGGAACGAGATCTTCGGGTTCTGGCGGGCCTCCTCCACGGCCCAGGCGTAGGCCTGGAAGTGGTCGAGCTCGTGGATCAGCTTGACCGACCGGGCGTAGCGGGTGAGGGAGACGGCCTCCTCGACGGCGGAGTTGCCGCCGCCGATCACGGCGATGTCCTTGCCGGTGAAGAAGTCGCCGTCGCAGGTGGCGCAGTAGGAGATCCCGCGGCCCTTGAGGCGCTGTTCGGACTCGAGGCCGAGGGTCCTGGGGAGGCCGCCGGTGGCGAGGATCACGGCGGGGGCGGTGAAGGTCCCCTCGTCGTCCACCTCGAAGGTCTTCTCGGGTCCGGCGAGGTCGAAGTGCAGCAGGTCGGCCTGGCTGAGGATTCGGGCGCCGAAGGACTGGGCCTGGGAGCGCATCGTGCGGCCGAGGGCGGCGCCCGAGGTCGACAGGACGCCGGGGTAGTTCGCGACCTCGTGGGTCAGGTTGAGCTGTCCGCCCGCGGCGCCGTGGTCGAGGACCAGGGTCTTGAAGCGGCTGCGGGCGAGGTAGATCGCCGCGGTGAGTCCCGCCGCGCCCGCGCCGACCACGATCACGTCGTAGCGCGTCGCCATCGTCGCCTCCTAGGCCAGCTTGTCATCCAGGATCTGCTTGACCTGCTGTTTGGTCTGGATGCTGCTGGTTGCGGCGGCCACCTTGCCGTCGCGGAAGTAGACGGTGAACGGCAGTCCGTTGAAGCCGCGCACTTCGGGCAGCGCCCGGATGGTCTGCCCGGCGACCTCGCTGTCGAAGGCCATGTCGAAGAACCGCACGTCGGGGTACTTCGGCTCGAGCGACTCCATCACGTCGTAGACGGGGATGCACATCGGCCCCATCCGGCCGCAGACGACGGCGAACTTGCCGCCGCTCGCCAGCAGCTCGTCGAACTGCGCCTTGGTCTCGATGTGTTTCAGGTTGGTGTCCAGCATCGCACTCCTCCTTCCGGCGTTCCTCAACGCCCCGCTCGGGCCGCGCGCCCGGTCGCCCGACCGGCCGCGGCCGCCTGTTCCCTGCACCGAGCGGCGTGCACCGCCGCCTGTCTCGCCGTGTCGTCCAGCACCGCCAGGAGCCGGCGGACCGCGCCGGCGTCGCCCAGCGAGTAGCGGCGCAGCCGGCCTTCGGGGTCGCAGCGCAGCAGGCCGGCCTCGCGCAGCAGCCCGAGCTGCTTGGAGACGACGGCCTGCTCCGCGCCCAGCTCGTCCACCAGCTCGCCCACGATCCGCGGCCCGGCCAGCAGCCGCTCGACCAGCGCCATCCGCAACGGGTGTCCCAGCACCGCCGCCACCGCCGCCCGTTGTTCGTTCCGCCGTCCCGTCGCCATGCGCCACCTCCGCTCCGTCGGCAGGACCGATATATATCCTATTTGGTATATGTCAACCGGGGGGCGGGGGCGGGTTGGTCGGTTCAGAACACGTAGGAGGCGGAGAGGGTGAAGGGGACGGTCCAGAGGCCGAAGTCGTGCAGTTCCGAGCTGAACCTCACGGAGAAGAGGCTCAGTTCGAAGAGCACGTGGCCGTAGAGGTAGGCCAGCCCGACGAGGTCGAGCCGGCCCTGCAGGTAGGTTTCGTCGTGGGGCAGGCGGACGGCGGCGAGGCCGAGGCCGAAGCGCAGGGGCCAGTAGACGCGCGGGGCGACCTCGAGCAATCCGCCGACGGTGACGTTGAAGGAGAGGATCGGGTCGCGGTCGAGGTTCCACCACAGGGTGGCGGGGGCGAGTTCGAGGGCGAGTTCCATGCGGTCGAGGAGGATGCCGCCGCGCAGGGCGAGCAGCATGCCGGCGCGCCAGGTCGGCTCGTTGCCGTAGTACCAGTCGCCGGTGAGGGCGGGCCCGAGCGACAGGCCGCCGAAGCCGTGGGCGCCTCGCAACTCGAAGTCGGACCACCCTCCCCCGCCGTCGTCCGGGATGGATTCGGCGGGCTGGTCCGGGGTCGGCTCGGCGGGCGGGTCGAGCGTCTGTCCGGCGGCTCCGACGGGCGCCGGCATCAGCAGCGCCGCCAGCAGCAGTGCCAAGGTCCGTCGCCCTTGCATCTCGATCCTCCCTCGGCCGGTCAGCCTACCACGGGTCGTCGTGCGGCTGCAGCGTCCGCAGGCGGCGAGCGACAGCAGGACGGCACCCGGGAGGGAGGCGCGGTGGAAGCGTCTCGTCATGCGGCGCAGTCTGGTGCGAATCGGGACGGGATGCAGCGGCGGCGGACGGGAGGCCGCTCGGACGCCGGACCGGCCGTCGCGCGGCGTCGTTCGGCGCTGGCCGACCGGGCGCGGGCGGACTATCCTCGAGGCGGAGGGGAAGTGGGGCGGGCTCGACCGTCCGGACGGAGGAACGGATGCGACATCGACGGCTGGTGAGGTACGCGACGGTGGCGGCCCTTGGGGTCTGTCTCGGCTGTGCCGACGGCACGCCCGAGCTCGACGCGTTGTCGTGCGGGTTCCTGACCGACTGCAGCGGGGTGTGCGTGGACCTGCGGTCCGACGAGCGGAACTGCGGGTCGTGCGGCAACGCCTGCGCCGCCGGCGAGGCGTGCCGTGCCGGCGCCTGCGCGACCGAGTGTGCCGGGTGGGAGACCGAGTGCAGCGGTGTCTGCGCGGACCTGCTCTCGGATCCCGCCAACTGCGGAGGCTGCGGCGTGGCGTGCCTGGAAGGGGAAGTCTGCTCCGGCGGCACGTGCGGCACCGGGTGTCCGGTCGGCCGCACGCGGTGCGGCGGCTCGTGCGTGGACCTGACGACGGACGCGTCGAACTGCGGCGCCTGCGGACACGCCTGCGCGACGGGCGAGGCCTGCGTGCTCGGCGCCTGCAGCACGAGTTGCGGGGCCGGCCTGACGCTGTGCGGCGGCTCGTGCGTGGACCTGACGACCGACAACGCGAACTGCGGCGCCTGCGGTTTCGTCTGCGTATCGGGCACGGCCTGCGTGCTCGGCGCCTGCAGCACGAGCTGCGGGGCCGGCCTGACGCTGTGCGGCGACGCCTGCGTGGACCTGATGACCGACACGACGAACTGCGGCGGCTGCGGACACGCCTGCGACGCCGGTGAGGCCTGCGTGCTCGGCGGCTGCCTCTCCTCGTGCCCCACCGGCCTGTCCTGGTGCGGTGGAACCTGCGTGGACCTGGCGACCGACGAGGGCAACTGCGGCGCCTGCGGACACGCCTGCATCGCCGGTGAGACGTGCGCGGCCGGGACCTGCGCCTCGCTCTGTGGCGCGGGGCTGCTGTGGTGCAGCGGCAGCTGCGTGGACATCCGCACCGACAACGCGAACTGCGGCGGCTGCGGGCGCGCCTGTGCGGCCGACGAGCTGTGCAGCGGGGGGGTATGCGTCGACCGGTGCACCGGCGGGCTGACCTGGTGCGGCGCCGGCTGCGTGAACCTGCTGACCGATTCGTCGAACTGCGGCACCTGCGGGCGCGCCTGCGCCGCCGTGGAGACCTGCCAGACGGGCACCTGCACGCCCACGACCACGACGGGCGGCTGCGCCGACGGCACGGTGGAGGTGCGCTGGTCGACCACGGTACACGGCTGCCGCGGCCCGACGCAGGCCTGGCAGCTGTACTACGACAACGCGGCGAGCTACTGCGCGGCCGGCTGGCGGATGGCGACCGGGCACATCGTGAACGACTACCTGACGGGGCCGGGCTACACCGACGACGTGAAGTACGCGTTCGACGGCGGCCTGTGCGACCCGGAAGGGTGGGTCTACGCGACGCGGTACGACTCCTACTCCCAGTCGCGCGCCGTGTGCGGCTGGCTGAACTCCCATCACTGGTCGCTGGGCCGAGCGCCGGGCAACCCGGCCGACGGAATCGTCTGCGAGCGCTGAGCGGCTGTGAAGGAATCCGACGCGCCGCCTCGTTGCTGCCGGTAGGGGA
>CAZMRP010000213.1:0-7994 GCA_964568275.1 uncultured Myxococcales bacterium | reverse complement strand
TGCCGGCACCTTGATTCCTACCGGGGCGCGGCGGGGTTGATCCTCGCCGTCTGGATGCTCGGGCACTTCACCGGCCCGAAGAACCCGACGCGCGAGAAGCTGCTCCCCTACGAATGCGGCTCGGAGACCACCGGCACCGGCGGCATCCGGCTGTCGGCCAAGTTCTTCGTCACCGCGATCCTGCTGGTGGTATTCGACGTGGAGCTGGCGTTCCTCTACCCGTGGGCCGCCGCCTTCGGAGACCTCGGCACCCGCGGCCTCGTGGCGATGCTGGCGTTCCTGGCGGTGCTCGGCGTGGCGCTGCTGTACGTGGTCCGGAAAGGAGCGTTGCGATGGGAGGAGTAGGCGATCGCCCGCCCGCGGGCGGGCCGCCGCGCGGTCCCGGGGCTCCGCCCCAGGCCGGTTGGCTCACCACCAAGCTCGACCCGCTGCTCGCCTGGTCCCGCCGCTGGTCGGTGTTCCAGTATCCCTACGTCACCGCCTGCTGCGCGATGGAGTTCATGTCGACGATGTGCTCGCACTACGACATGTCGCGCTTCGGCGCGGAGATTCCGCGCTGGTCGCCGCGGCAGAGCGACGTGCTGTGGGTCGTCGGCACGATCGTCCACAAGCAGGGCCCGGCGCTCAAGCGGGTCTACGAGCAGATGTGCGAGCCGAAGTGGGTCGTGGCCTTCGGCACCTGCGCCGCCATCGGCGGCTTCTACGACAACTACTCGGTGATGCAGGGCATCGACAAGATCATCCCCTGCGACGTCTACATCCCCGGCTGCCCCCCGCGGCCCGAGGCGGTGCTCGAGGGGCTGATGCTGCTGCAGGAGAAGATCGGTCGCGGCGAACTGTCGCGCTGGCAGCAGGAGCACCCGGCCGCGGCCCGCCAGGCCGGTTGAGAGGCGCACGATGTCGCAACGCATCGTCGATCTGGTCCGCGCCCGCTTCCCCCAGGCGGTCCTCGAGACCCACGCCTTCCGCGGCGACGACACCGTCGTCGTCCGCCGCGAGGACTACCTCGAGGTCGTCCGGTTCCTCAAGGACTCCCCGGGCACCGCCATGGACTTCTTCGTCGACCTGACCTGCGTCGACTGGCCCGGACGCCGGCCGCGCTTCGAGGTCGTCCTGCACCTCAAGGCCTGGCGCTCCAGCGAGCGCCTGCGCGTGAAGGTCGGCATTCCGGAGGACGACTGCAGCTGTCCGACGCTCAGCGGCCTGTGGCCCGCGGCGAACTGGTTCGAGCGGGAGGCGTTCGACATGTACGGGGTGAAGTTCGTCGGCCACCCCGACCTGCGCCGGATCCTGCTGTACGACGAGTTCCAGGGACACCCGCTGCGCAAGGACTACCCGAAGGACAAGCGCCAGCCGCTGGTGCCGATGCGCGACGACGCCCCGCCCCAGCCGCCGCCGTTCCCCGAACGGCCGCACTAGGGGGAGGGAAGCAGGATGGAAGAATACCGCGAAGAGGAGTTGGTGCTGCCGGCGGACCCGATGGTGCTGCAGATGGGTCCGAGCCATCCGGCGATGCACGGCACGGTGCGCTGCGTGCTGCGCCTGGACGGCGAGCAGGTCGTGGACTGCGACGTGCAGATCGGCTACCTGCACCGCGGCTTCGAGAAGGAATGCGAGGCGGGGACCTGGACCCAGGTCTTCCCCTACACCGACCGCCTGAACTACGCCTCCCCGCTGCTCAACAACATCGGCTACGCGCTGGCCGTCGAGAAGCTGCTCGGCATCACCGTCCCGCCCCGCTGCCAGTACCTGCGCGTGATCCTGGGCGAGACGGCCCGGATCTGCGACCACTGCGTCTGCAACGCCGCGATGGCGATGGAACTCGGCGCGATGACCGTGTTCCTCTACCTGGTCAAGGCCCGCGAATGGCTGTTCGACCTGCTCGAGGAGGTCACCGGCGCCCGCGTGACCCACGCCTTCTGCCGCATCGGCGGCCTGCGTCACGACCTGCCCGAGGGCTTCCCCCAGCGCCTGCGCGCCGCGCTCGCCAAGACGATGGAGGCGGTGGAGGATTCCGAGAAGCTGCTGCTGCGCAACCGGATCTTCATGGACCGCACGATGGGGGTCGGCACGATCACGCCGGAGCGCGCCCTGGCCTACGGCTGGACCGGGCCCTGCCTGCGCTCCACCGGCGTGGCCTACGACGTGCGCAAGACCCACCCCTACCTGGTCTACGACCAGCTCGAGTTCGACGTCCCCGTGGGCAGCCAGGGCGACAACTACGACCGCTTCATGGTGCGCCTCGAGGAGATCCGCCAGAGCATGCGGCTCATCGACCAGGCGCTGCGCAAGCTCCCCGAAGGCCCGATCTCGGTGCCCGACGACCTGGGGATCGTCCTGCCCGAGAAGCTCGAGACGTACACGACCATCGAGCGCACGATCCAGCACTTCAAGATCGTGATGGAGGGGATCCGGGTCCCGCCCGGCGAGGTCTACGCCTACACCGAGGCGGCGAACGGCGAGCTGGGATTCTACATCGTGTCGACCGGGAACGGCCGGCCGCACAAGTGCCGCGTCCGGCCCCCGTGCTTCGCCAACCTCCAGGCGCTGCCCGAGCTGGTCCGCGGCCGGCTGCTGCCCGACATCATCCCGACCTTCGGCTCGATCAACATGATCGGCGGCGAGTGCGATCGCTAGGAGCGACGAGATGCCCAAGCTCACCATCGACGGACGGGAGATCGAGGTTGCGGCGGGCACCACGCTGATCGCCGCCGCCCGCTCCCTCGGCATCGACATCCCCCACTTCTGCTGGCACCCCGAGCTGTCCGTCGCGGCGAACTGCCGGATGTGCCTGGTCGAGCTCGAGCAGCAGCCCAAGCTTCAGCCGTCGTGCCAGCTCCCGGCCGCCGACGGGATGGTCGTGCGCACCGACACCCCCAAGGTCCGCGAGGCGCGCCGCGCGATGATGGAGTACCTGCTGCTCAACCACCCCGTCGACTGCCCGATCTGCGACCAGTCCGGCGAGTGCAAGCTGCAGGACTACTACCAGCTCTACGACCTCAAGTCCTCGCGGCTGTGGTCCGAGGAGGGCAAGGTCCGCAAGCGCAAGCGCACGGTGTTCGGTCCGCACGTGGTCTACGACGCCGAACGCTGCGTGATGTGCACGCGCTGCGTCCGTTTCTGCACCGAGGTCGTCGGGGACCCGGTGCTGGCCGAGGTCCACCGCGGCGACCACTCGGAGATCGCCGTCGCCCCCGGTCGCACGCTCGACCACGCCTACTCGCTGATGACCGCCCACGTCTGCCCCGTCGGCGCCTTGACCTCGCGCGACTTCCGCTTCCAGTGCCGCGTCTGGTTCCTCGCCGCCTCGCCCACGATCTGCCCCGGCTGCGCCACCGGCTGCAACGCGTTCCTCGACCACCACCGCGGCGAGGCGTTCCGCCTCCGGCCGCGGGACAACCCGGCCCTCAACCGCAGCTGGCTCTGCGACGACGGCGTGCTGGCGTTCCGCCTGCACAACGACCACCGGCTGACCGCTCCCGAGCTGGGCCGCGGCGACGAGGCCCGGCCGGCGGCGTGGAACGAGGCGTTGGCCGAGGCCGCCGCGCTCCTCGGCAGGCTGCCGAAGGCCCAGCGCGCCGCGGTGCTCTCCGCCGAGCACTCCTGCGAGGAGAACTGGGCGCTGTGCGTGTTCGCCCGCGAGGCGCTGGGCGTCGAACGGTTCTTCGTGGCCGGCCGCGCGGCCGGCGAGGCCGACGCGCTGCTGCGCCACGCCGACAAGAACCCCAACCGCGCCGGCGTCGAGCTGATGCTCGGCGCCGAACCCGAGCCGCTCGAACGGCTGGTCGAAGCGGCCACGGCCGGTACGATCCGCGGCGTCGTGGCCCTCGGTGCCGACGCCGCCACCAGCGGCCCGGCGGCCGCCACCGGCCTGTTGCGGCTGGAGGCGCTGGTGTCGATCGCCCCGCGCCGCGGCCCGCTGCCCGAGACGGCCCACGTCCGCCTGCCCTGCCCGTCGTTCGCCGAGACCGCCGGGACCTACGTCAACGCCCGCGGACTGCCGCAGGAGTTTCCCCAGGCCATGCCGGCCCGCGGCGAGGGGCTGCCGGTGCACGAGCTGCTGGCCCGCCTGGCCCGACGCCTCGACCTCAGCCTGCCCTACCGCAGCGCCGCCGACGTCCGGGCGGCGGTGGCCCCGCGCCTGCCCCAGCCGGCGACGGGAGGAGGTGCGCCGTGACCACGTTCTTCGTCACCGCCACCGCGTTGAAGATCGTCGCCTTCGCGCTGTTCATCCTCGTCGGCGGCGCGCTGATGGTGTGGGTCGAGCGGCGGATGTCGGCGATGATGCAGGACCGGGTCGGCCCCAACCGCGCCAACCTCGGCCCGTTCCGCCTGTGGGGCCTGATCCAGATCGCCGCGGACGCGGTCAAGATGATGGCCAAGGAGGACTTCATCCCGCGGCGCGCCGACCGCCTGCTGCACGCCCTGGCCCCGATCCTGGCGTTCTTCCCGGTGGTCGTCACCTTCGCCGTCGTCCCCTTCGGCCCGACGCTCGACTTCGCGCACCTCGGCGCCGTCAACCACCAGGGCCCGCTGTTCTCCGGTCCCTGGGCCACCACGCTCCAGGTCGCGACGATCGACGTCGGCCTGCTGTTCGTGCTGGCCATCGCCGGCACCGGTGTCGTCGGAGCGGTGCTCGCCGGCGCCGCCTCCGACAACCGCTTCTCGCTGCTCGGCGCCCTGCGCGCCGCCAGCCAGCTGGTCTCCTACGAGGTCACCCTCGGCGCCGCGCTCGTCGGCTGCATCCTGGTCTACGGCTCGCTGCGCATCGAGGAGATGGTGCTCTGGCAGCACCAGCACCTGTGGGGCGTGCTGGTCCAGCCGCTGGCGTTCCTGATCTTCCTCGTCGCCGGCATCGCCGAGAGCAAGCGCGTCCCGTTCGACCTGCCCGAGGGCGAGTCCGAGATCGTCGCCGGGTACTTCCTCGAGTACTCCGGCATGAAGTTCGCGATGTTCTTCCTCGGCGAGCTGATGGAGATCGTCGTGCTCGCCCTGTTGCTCACCGTGTTCTTCCTCGGCGGCTGGGACGTGCCGTTCCTGTTCGCCGACGGGGTCCACATCGACCTGCCGCTGCTCGACGCCTGGGTCTGGCACTGGCCGCACTGGGTCGTCGTGCTGGTGCAGCTCGTCGGCTTCGCGGTCAAGGTGGCCGCGATGGTCTTCCTGCAGATGGCCCTGCGCTGGACCCTCCCCCGCTTCCGCTACGACCAGCTGATGGACCTGGGCTGGAAGGTGCTGCTGCCCCTGTCGCTCGGGAACATCGTCGTCACCGCCGTCGTGCTGACGGCGCTGCGCTAGGAGGTCGAGGATGCCCTACGTCGTCCGCCGACCCGACCGCAACCTGTGGGAGCAGTCCTACGTGCCGGAGACGGTGCGCGGCCTGGCCGTCACCCTGCGCCACTTCTTCCGCAACCTGCTCGGGCGCCGCGACACCGTCACCCTGCTCTACCCCGAACAGCGGCGGCCCTACCCGCCGCGCTTCCGCAGCGTGCACCGGCTGACGCAGCGCGCCGACGGCGCGCCGCGCTGCACCGCCTGCATGTGCTGCCAGACCGCCTGCCCCGCCGACTGCATCCACATCGTGGCCGGGGAATACCCCGAGGGCCACCCGCTGGCGCAGGTGGAGAAGTACCCGGCCGAGTTCTGGATCGACGAGCTGCGCTGCGTCTACTGCGGCCTGTGCGTCGAGGCCTGCCCGTGCGACGCGATCCGGATGGACACCGGACTGCACCCGCGCCCGGTGGAGGCGCGCCCACATCTGATGTACGAGCGCAACCTGCTGCTGTCGATCAGCGACACCGCCGGCAACGTCCTGACCGCCAACCCCCGCAAGAAGTAGGCGCCCACCCCCCGTCCGCCGGACGCAGCGGCGGCCGGGCGTCGCGCGCAAGGCGCCGGCGCGACCCGACGTCCCGCACGCGTGTCGGTCGGTCCTACGGCGTGACGGTGATCGTCAGCACGTAGGTGCCGGTGGTCGTGGCGGCGGAGGCGGCGTCGACGACCAGCCAGTAGGTCCCGGCGTTCTCCGTGGTGCTGATCCGCGACCAGGTCACCCCCGCCGAGCTGTTGTCGTTGCACGCCTCCTCGGTCATGCCGGGGACGGTGCAGGCCCCGCTGCGCAGGTACAGCACCGTATCGAAGTCGCTCCCCTCGAGCGACGCGGCGATCGTCGCCCGCGCGGTGGTCGCGAACTGGAACACGGCGTCGCGCCCCCCGTTGCCGCCGCAGCTCCCCCGGTGGTCGCTGGCCAGCGCGGCGAGCGAGCCGCGCCACGTCCCGTTGGGGTCGCTGGGCAGCACGAGCGGCGAGGTGCAGCTGTCGTTGCCGGTGACGTAGCACGCCGGCAGCGCCGCGCAGTCCGAGTCGTCGCAGTCCGTCGCCCCGTCCCCGTCGTCATCGGCCCCGTTCCCGCAGTCCGTCTCCGGCAGGCACACCGCCGCCGACGCGCAGTCCGAGTCGTCGCAGTCCGTCGCCCCGTCCCCGTCGTCGTCCACCCCGTTCCCGCAGTCCGTCTCCGGCGTCGGCAGGCAGGCGGCGGTGCCGGCGCAGTCGCTGTCGTCGCAGTCCGTCGCCCCGTCCAGGTCGTTGTCCACCGTGTCGTCGCAGGCGCTCTCGGGGAGGCACCGCGCATCCGCCGCGCAGTCCGCGTCGTCGCAGTCGGTGTCCCCGTCCTCGTCGTCGTCGACCCCGTTGCCGCAGTTCGATTCCGGCAGGCACACCGCGGCCGTCGCGCAGTCGCTGTCCGCGCAGTCGGTGTCCCCATCCAGGTCGTTGTCCACCGTGTCGTTGCAGGCGCTCTCGGGGATGCAGCGCGGCTCCGCCGCGCAGTCCGTGTCCGCGCAGTCGGTGTCCCCGTCCCCGTCGTCGTCCACCCCGTTCCCGCAGTCCGTCTCCGGCGTCCCGCCGCAGGCCGGGTCGTCGTCGCAGTCCGCGTCGTCGCAGTCCGTGTCCCCGTCCCCGTCGTCGTCCAGACCGTCCGCGCAGTCCGTCTCCTCCGTCGGCAGGCAGGCCGGGTCGGCCGCGCAGTCGGCATCCGCGCAATCGGTGTCCCCGTCCCCGTCGTCGTCCAGACCGTTGGTGCAGTCCGTCTCCGGCGTCCCGCCGCAGGCCGGGTCGTCGTCGCAGTCCGCGTCGTCGCAGTCCGTGTCCCCGTCCCCGTCGTCGTCCAGACCGTCCGCGCAGTTCGTCTCCGTGGTCGTCCCGCACGGCGGACGGCCGTCGCAGTCGTCGTCGTCGCAGTCGGTCTGCCCGTCCCCGTCGTCGTCCACGCCGTTGTCGCAGTCGGTCTCCCGCGGGACGCAGGCGTCGTCGCCCGCGCAGTCGTCGTCGTCGCAGTCGGTCTGCCCGTCCCCGTCGTCGTCGCGCAGGTCGTCGCAGTCGATCTCCGTGGTCACCGAGGTACAGCGCGGGTGGGTGGAGCAGTCGCTGTCGTTGCAGTCGATCTGCCCGTCCCCGTCGTCGTCGACGTCGTTGGTGCAATCCTCGCTCGGAGTCGCGGGGTCGTCACCACAGCCGACGGCTCCCCACAGTCCGGCCGCCGCGGCCAGGGTCCACAGGATGGCGTTGCGCTTCATCTTCCGAATTCCTCCCGGCCCGGCGAGGACGGCCCGGCGCCGTCTTCCTCCAGGGCGCCCGTGGAGGATACCCCGTTTCGCGGCCGCGGCAAATCGCCGGACGGCCGTCCCGCCCCCGGGGACCCGCCGCCACGACCCGACGGCCGATGGACCTCGCCGGGGAATTGTGCGAGCATCCGACCGATGCATCGGTGGGGCTTGTCCAGGCCCGGGTTCGGTCCGACGCGACTCGCGGCCATCGTGCTGTGGCTCGGCCTGCCGCCGTCGGTCGGGACCGCACAACCCGCCCCGCCCGAGGAGCCGAGCTCCGAGCCGGCCGTGGAGGAGCCGCCGGTCCCGCCCGCGGCCGCGACGGTGGCGGTGGTCGTGCCGCGCAGCGTGGGCACCGTCGACTTCGGCGACGAGCGACTCGGCATCCCG
>CAZMRP010000212.1:0-8009 GCA_964568275.1 uncultured Myxococcales bacterium | reverse complement strand
GGCGGGCCGGAGGCTCGCTTCGAGTACCCGCCCCGTGGCGCCCACCGCCGCGCGCAGCACCACCGCGGCCCGTTGCGGGTCGTCGCCGACCAGGGCACAGCGCGTGCCCGGCGCCAGGTCCAGCGTCCGGACGGCGACGGCGGCCAACGCCGCGTCGTCGCGGACCAGCTCCAGTCCGAGGTCGGCGGTCGCCGGCGGCGGCGTCGGCAGCTGCGCGGCGGGGTGACGAACGGCGTAGATCCGCAACCGTCGTTCGTAGGCCTCCACGGACAGTGCGTCGCGCTGTTCCTCGAGCGAGCGGGCGAAGACCGGCGCGGCGTCGGGGTCGTCGCAGCGGAAGTCGGCCGCCACGCGGAGCGCGACCGGGCGGAGGCGCGTGAACGTGGCCTCCAAGCGGGCGAAGGCGTCCAGCGCGCGGGACGGGTCGACCAGCTCGGAGGTCACGTCGCGTTCGCGGGCGTCGCGCCACCACTCCGGGACGTGGAACCGCGTGCCGTGCTCGGCCGTCCAGCGGGCCTGGTGCCGGTGCACCTCGCTGCCCGGATAGAGCCGGAACGGATCGACCGACAGCCAGCCGCCGGTGGGCCGGTCGGGCGGGAACAGCCGGTCGAGGAAGGCCAGCGTCTCGGCGAGCGTGCCGGGCGTTTCGCCGGGGTGACCGGCCAGCACGTTGACGGCCCAACTCGTCCCGCTGCGGGCCGCGTCGTCGCGGAAGCGCAGGAAGCCCTCCAGGTACTCGGCGGGGCGGCCGGTCTTCCCCATCAGGTCGAGCAGGCCCGGGGAGCCCGACTCGAGTCCGATGCCGAGCGAGAGTCGGCAGGCGGCGGCCAGCGCCAGCTGCTCGGCGGTCCAGCCCTCGGTCCGCGTCAGCGTCCAGGCGGTCCGGGGACGCAGCCCCGACGCGGCGAGCCGCTCGAGGAACTCGCGGCGCCAGTCGGACTTCATCCCGAACAGCGGGTCGGTCACGTGGAGCACGGCGCCGGCGAGCGGGAACGTCCGGTCGAGTCGTCGCAGCTCCTCGACGGCGCGTTCGGGCGGCAGGGCGCGCCAGACGCGGTCGGGCTTGGCGCGCTCCATGCAGAACGCGCAGCGGTGCGGGCAGCCGCGAGACAGGTTGAGCTGCAGCTTGGCGCCCCGCCGCACGCGCGCCGCGTAGCGCTCGAGCAGGTGGAACGGGTAGGGCGGCAGCTCGCCGGGGTCGAGCGGAAGTTCGGCGGTCAGCACCGGCGCCGGGCGGGCTCCGCCGCCCACGGCCCAGGCCGTCAACTCGGCCAGCCGCCGCTCGCCGTCGCCGACGACGACGAAGTCGAACAGCTCGGGCAGGCCGGTGAAGTCCCCGGGGCAGGCCGAGGCGTGGTAGCCGCCGACGACGATCGGCAGCTCGGGGGCGGCGGCCCGGGCGAGGCGGGCGGTGGCGACGGTGTCGAGGTAGTCGTACGAGGCGTAGCACGACAGGCCGAGCAGCCGCGGCCGGCCCTCGTCGAGCGCCTCCCGCAGGGCCCGCTCCGGGCTCCGCTCGTGGCGCAGGTCGCGTACGACGGGCTCGACGCCGCACTCGCGTTCGAGCCACGCGGCGAGCGCGAGCAGGTGGGGCACGCCGAAGTCCTGGGAGCGGGAGGGGAACGAGGCGGGCTGGACCAGCAGCACGCGCGGCTTCATCGGGGCGCCTCGAGGTCCGCGGCGGCGGCGGCGACGAACGGGTCGAGGCTCGACAGGTCGCCGCGGCAGGCGCGCGCGGCCTCGCGGCAGCCGAAACCGCAGCGGTCGCGCTCGCGACAGGAGCGGCAGGCGGCGGGGACGGCACGGCGGAAGCGGCGGCGGTAGGGCGCCGCGACGACCTTGGACCACGGGTCGCGCCGCAGATCCGCGAGCACCTCGGCCGACAGGTTGCACAGCCGGACCTCGCCCGTCGGCCCGAGTACCGGGTTCGGGGCGTCGCCGCCCGCCGAGCAGGCGGTGAAGCGGATGTTGGGGTACCGGGCGGGGTCGATCACGCAGCGCGGGATCGGCATCGCCGTCGTGATTCGCAGTCCGTGTCGGGCGGCGGCCCAGTCGCCGACGCGCAACGCCTCGGCCACCTGGGCCGCGGTCGGCATCACGTCCGCCGGCGCCTCGGCCCCGCAACCGGCGGGCGAGGCCCGGTTGAAGGCGACGTGCCGCGCGCCCAGCGCGACGGCCAGCTCGAGCACCTCGCCGAAGCGCTGCCAGGTGCGCGGCGTGCAGACGAAGCAGACGTGCAGCTCGGCGCCCGCCTCGCGCAGCCGGATCGCTCCCTCGACCAGGTCGTCGAAGCTGTCGAGTCCCTTGAGCTCGCGGTGCGCGGCGCGGTCCGCGGCGAGGAACGTGAGCTGGACCGGCGAGACGCCGAGCCGGCCGATCGCGGCGGCAGTCTCGCGCAGGCGCCAGCCCGAGGTGATCAGCGAGACGGAACGGCAGGCGCGCTTCGCGGCGGCCAGCAGGTCCAGCGCATCCGTGCGGACCAGCGGCTCGCCGCCGGTGATCGTGAGGTGCCGGGCGCCGGAGTCGCGTACCGCCCGCTCGAGCAGCCGCTCCCACTCCGCGACCGACAGCTCGTTGGTCGCCACCTCGGCCGCGGGCTCCTTCCAGACGTTGTAGCAGTAGTAGCAGCGGTGCGGGCAGTGGGCGGTGATCTCGCAGGAGAGGGTGGTGACCTTCATCGCAGCCGCTGGCGGACGTCAGCGCTCGCCGCGCAGGCGGGCCAGCCGGCGCAACTGGTCTTCCGTCAGCAGGCCGGCGGCGGCCAGCCGCTGCGCGGGAGCGGCGGACGCCTGCGGCGTCGGCGGCGCGAGCTTGCCGCCTTCCTGCACGACCTCACCCTCGAGGGGGTAGTCGGACAGGCAGATGTGCAGCGGCGGCTCGAGGCACGGCTCGACCGGCGGCTCCGGCGGCGGGTGAACGGGCATCGACAGGCAGGGCGCCGGCGCGATCGACAGGCAGTCGTGCGTGTCCGGCTCGACCGGCACGTACTCCAGGCACGGCTCGACCGGCGCGTACTCCAGGCACGGCTCGACCGGCGCGTACTCCAGGCACGGGCCGTGGTACGGCTGCAGGCACGGGCCGGGCGGCGGGTCCACGGCGTCCGCCGGCGGCGGCGCGACGATGCTGAGGCAGGCGCCGACCGGGCCGCGGGACGAGCAGGCGGTACCGCCGCCGGCGGCCAGCAGCAGGTAGGTGACCAGCGCGCCGACGCCGAGCCCCAGCGAGCCCAGCCCGATCGTGGCGGCGCTGCAGCCGAGGGCCGTGGTCGCCGCGGCACAGGCGGCGGTCGCGGCGACGGCGACCGCCACGGTCCGGAGCGGACGCGAGCGGAGCGGCGGGTTCATCGGAGCCTCCTTCCTCGGCGCGGTACGCCTACGTCGTCCGTCCCTGGAGTCGGCGCAGCCGGTCGAGCTGCTCGGGCGAGAGAATCCCCGACCGCGCCAGCCGTTCGGCGGGCCGGTCCGGCGCGGCGCGCGCCGCACTGCCGCCGTCCGAGGTCGGGCAATCGAGGACGCACCAGTCGATCGGCGCGTTGAGGCAGATGTCGCACAGCTCGGGGGGGCAGGCCGGCAGGCCGCCGTCGATCGGGGCCTCGAGGCACGGGCCCTCGTCGGCCGGCGACGAGAGGCACGGCCCCGCATCGATCGGCGGCTCGAGGCAGGGACCCTCGTCGAGGTCGGTGCCGAGGCAGGGACCGATGTCGTGGCCCCCCGCGTCGTCGAGCGGCGGCGCCAGACACGGGCCGTAGTCCTCGCGTGCCCCCGCGTCGTCGAGCGGCGGCGAGAGGCAGGCACCGAACTCGGCGTCGGCGTCCTCGTCCGAGTAGCTCTGGTAGCAGGCGGTCTGGGAGGCGGAGAGGCCGAGATAGAGCAGCGCGGCGCCGAGGACCAGTCCGATCGAGCCCAGACCGATGCCGGCGGGGCCGCAGCCGAAGGCCGCCATGCCGCCGACGAGGGTGGCCACGGCGAAGGCCAGCACCAGGCGGCGATTCCGTCGATGGGCTGCAATCATCCGCTTGCTCCTCCGCTTCCCCGGTCCGCACGCTGCAGGTTCGCAGTATAGGCGAGCGAAGCGGGTGAAGCCAGCCGTCGGTTTCGCGGGTCGGTTCAGAGCAGGTCGAGGATCGGTTCGAGGGCGACGAGGGCGCCGAGCAGCTCGGGCACGGTGAACCCGGGCGGGAACCAGGTCTCGAAGGTCAACGTCCCGGCGTCGACCGCGAACCGGGTGTCGCGGGTGGTGTCGAGGACCGTGCGCAGCGGCGTCAGGTCCTCGTCGGGCAGTCGGCGGCCCGCCTCCTCCAGCACCGGCTGCGCGGCGCCGTGGAGGGCGGCGAGCAGCCTGGTGGCGCGGGCCACCCGTTCCCCGGCACGGGCGGTGTCGGCGAACGTCAGGGTGCCCGTCAGCCCCAGGCGGGGCTCGGTGCGCAGGCCGAACCCGCCGTGCACGGTGGTGGCGGTGGGCGGGGAGCCGTCCGGTTCGAACAGGGCGGCCCAGGCGGGCGAAGCGCCGACCAGGGCGCGGGCGCGGTCCAGGGCCGCGGATTGCGACAGCGGCCGCGAAGGCGACCCGGCGCGCACGGCGCGCACCAGTTCGGTGGCGCCGACGGCCAGGGTGCCGTCGCCGGCGGAAGCGGCGGAGACCTGCGGAGTCAACGCGAGCAGGCCGTCGTCGTCGGTCCCGACCGCGACCGGCACGGGCCAGCCGAGGCTGTGGAGGCAGGGGAGTACGGCGGGCAGTCCGACCGCGGCGTCGACGAGGGCGAGGCCCGCGTCCGGGCCCTCGGCTTGCTGCCAGACGTAGGTCACGGCGCTCACCGAGGCGAGAAGCTCGACGAGGCACGCGGCCTCGCCGTCGGTGCCGAGCAGGTCGAGCAGGAGGCGCGCGGCGACGCGCAGCTCTTCCCGCGCGACGAGGCCGTGCAACTCGAGCCGCGCCACGAGGTGCGGTCCGGGGCCTTCGGGGATGCGGGCCAGGTGGGCGGCGAGCGGCGCGGGCGGGGTCGGGGTTGCGGCGGGTCCGCCGAGCGTTCCGGCGGACGACGGCGGCGCCTCGGTGAGGTCGCGCGGGCGAGCATCGGTGCGGGCGGGGTCGGGGTCGTCCGCCGACACGAACGCGGTCGGAGCCGACGGGGCAGCGGTGGAAACGGCCCGGGGGGCCGGTGCCGTCCGATCGCTCGGGCAGCCGCTCGCCGGAGCGCCGAGCGGCGCGAGCAGCAGCGCGAAGAAGGCCGGCGGGAGGCGTCGGCGGGACGATGGGAGGCCGGCGGGGGCCGGCACTACCGTCCCGCCTCATCGATGCGTCGCATCCCCTCCAGCAACAGCGCCTCGGCGCTTTCGCCGATCACCACGGCCGTCGGGCGGAACTCGGCGTCCAGCTTGAACGTGCCGGTCTGGATCACGAGCAGTGCGTAGAACGCCTCCTGGCCGGAGTGCTTTCCGCAGGAGGCGTTGGCCACGCGGCCCTCGAGGAACTCGATGTCGCCCTTGCAACCGTCGGCGCCGGTCACGGTGAGCTTGCCGGTCTTGCGGCCCTGGGAGAGGATCTGCACCAGGTCGGGCAGGCTCATGTCGGCGAGCGAGCCGGAGACGCCGCCGACGCGACTCTCGGCGGGACGGCGTTCGAGCGTCTGGCGGATCTTGGCCACCAGCACCTCGGTGGTCGACGGCTTGACGACGTAGTCGGCTGCGCCGAGCTCGAAGGCCCGGGCGACGTCCTCCGCCGCGGCGCGCGCGGTGAAGAACAGGAACGGTACCTGGCGGGCGCGGTCCACGCCGCGGGCGCGCCGCAGCAGCTCGAAGCCGTCGAACGGCTCGAGGTCGACCTCGCAGACCACCAGGTGGACGTCGGCCTCGTGCAGGCGCTTGAGGGCCGCTTCCGAGCCGCGGGCGACGTGGACGTCGAAGCCGCGGCTGAGCAGGCGCAGCTCGAGCGCGGCGGACTGTTCGATGTCGCTGTCGACCACCAGGATCGGGCGGTGGCCGGACAGCAGTCGTTGGCGCAGGTCGGAGCCGGCGACGATGGTGCGGAACAGGTCGACCAGGTCTCCGTCGAACACCAGATCGCGATAGCGGTCGAGCACCGCGACGGCCTCGGCGGGACCGAGCGTGTGGCGGAACGGGTTGCGGGTGTTCTGGGTCAGGTCGGCATAGGTATCGGTGATCGCGAGGATCCGGGCGCCGAGCGGGATCTCCTTGCCGCGCAGCCCCGTGGGAAACCCCGTGCCGTCGAGCCGCTCGTACATGTGCAGGACGGCTCGGATGGTCTCCGGCCGGAGCTGGACCGTCTCGAGCAGGCGCAACGGGATCTCGAACCGCTTGCGGGCGGCGTCGCGGTGCCCCTCCCACTCCGCGACGTTGAGTGCGGTGAGGTGGAACGGCGCCCCCTTGCCGAGGTCGTGCAGGTAGGCGGCGGCCGCCACGGCGTGGACCTCGGTCTCGGCCAGGCCGACGCGCGCCGCCAGTTCGTGGGCGTGGCGGGCCGTGACGGCGGAATGTCCGCGCAGCTCGGCCCGCGAGTTCTCGAGCAGGCTGACCAGGACGTTGAGGGTCTCGAGGTAGTCCGCGGTGGCGACGGCGCCGGGGTCGACGGGAGGTCGCGGCGGCGGGGCCGGGGCGGGCTTGGCCGCCGCCTCGTCCGTCTCGGCGGAGCGCGCCGGCTCGCGGATCGTCCACTGTTGGCGGTCCTCGCCGGTCCGTTCGAGCCAGTCGAGGTCGCCGGCGTCCTGCGGGCCCACGAGGTCGTCGACGTGCATCGACGCGCTGTCGGCCAGGTCCTGGAACGGTCGCGGGTCGTTGCGGTACCAGCGGGCGATGGCGGCCCGCACCGCCTCGCGACGGGCCAGCACCGCCTGGACGTCGCGGACACCCGCGGCGGCGCGGACCTGTCCCAGGGCGTCCAGGTTCTCGGGGTCGGCGGTGAGCACGGCGAGCACGCGCGTGCGCGGGTCGTAGCGGACCGGCATCGTCAGTGTGGCGTCGACGACCTTGAGCGGGACCATGTCGAGCAGCGGGCGCGTCAGGCTCGCGCTCCGCAGCCGTTCGGTGCTCAGGTACTGCGTGCGGTACTGCGCGGCGAGGAACTTGAGCAACTCCTCCTCGCGCATCGCACCCAGCTCGATCAGGCAGTCCACGGCCGACGTCCCCGACGTCCGCTCGCGGAAGACGGCCGCCGCGTGGTGTTCCGCGGTAATCAACTTCGCCGCCAGCAGGCGGTCGGCGGCCGACTGGGCCTTCATCCACACACTCCCGCCGCCGTGAAGCTAGTCGCGGAGTTCGAGCCGGTCAAGCAGCACTCCATGGCGCACGCCGCGGTCGGAGACGACCAGCGTCCCGGCGCCGGTCGCGACCAGCAGCTCGTCCAGCACCACCGCCCCCGCCACGATCACCGGGGCTCGTTCCGGCGCCAAACCCTCCACCTGCGAGCGCTGCGCGACGGTCAGGGCGGCCAGCGCCTCGACCCGGGCCGCGAGGGTCGCCCGGGCCAGGCGGAAGCCGTGGACCTGGGCGCCGTCGTAGGCGGACAGCCTGCGCTCCACGGCGACCAGCGTCGTCGCCGTGCCGCCGATGCCGACGACCAGCGGCACGCGAGGGAGCGCCAGCGGGGCCAGCTGCGCGCGGATCTCGGCGCGCACGGCCTCCAGCTCGCGCGGCGCGTACGGGTCGCCGTGCAGGCGGGTTTCGGTGAGCGCCACCGCGCCGAGCGGCGTCGACAGCGCCCGCTCCGGTCGCGTGCCGTCGGCGGTGATCAGCTCGGTGGAACCCCCGCCGACGTCGGCCCAGAGCGCCCGTTCCCGGACGCCCAGGTCGCTGGCGGCCCCGCGGAAGGTCAGCTCGGCCTCCCGCTCGCCCGACACGACTTCGACCGGGACGCCCAGCACCGCCCCCGCGGGTCGCAGGAACTCGTCCGCGTTGCGCGCCTCGCGGCAGGCCCGGGTGGCGACGGCGGCGATCCTCGCCCCGTGCCGGTCGGCCAGCGCCCGTGCGTCCGCCAGCGCCGCCAGGGCGCGCGCG
>CAZMRP010000211.1:2780-8034 GCA_964568275.1 uncultured Myxococcales bacterium | reverse complement strand
GCAGGTCGGCGCGGTGCTGCACGGGTCGCTCGACCGCAGCACCGGCAGCGGTCCGGACCCGCTCGACCTGTACCGCGTGGCGCTCGCGCCCGGCGCGCGCGTGGTGGCCTTCACCGGCCCCGCAACCGGCGGGACGCTCGACACCGTGCTGCGGCTGCGGGGCCCCGACGGGACGCTGCTCGCCGAGAACGACGACGTCCCCGGCTCCGAGACGCTGCTGTCGGAGGTCGAGGCGACGGCGGGGGCCGCAGGCGTGCTGCTCGTGGAGGTCGCCGCGTGGGGCGCCGCGCCGCGCGGCGGGTACGCCCTGTTCGTCGGCTCGCCCTGACGCACCCGCTCACGGACAGCCGGCGACCTCCTCGCAGCTCGCGCTGCGCGAGCACGAGCCGCCGGGGCAGGGCAGGGCGCCGTCCAGCGGACAGACCAGGCCGGTCGGCGCCAGCGTCAGCGAGCCGATGTCGGACCAGCCGCTCCAGCCGCTGGATTGCTGGATCGTGATCGTGCTGCCGGAGGCGACGATGCGGTCGACGTAGTAGTTGGGGGAGCAGGAACCCTCCCAGTCGCAGACGCGGAGCGTGACGGTGCCGGAGATCGACAGCGGCGCGGGGTTGCAGGCGGCCGACTGGGCGCAGCCGGCGTGGCAGGTCGCGGCGTCGGCGTGCCGGGCGCCGGTGAACGGGCAGCTCCAGACGGTGTAGCCCTCGTCGGTGGCGCCGTCGCAGTCGTCGTCGGCGCCGTTGCACGTCTCGGCCGGCGGGGCGCAGGCGCCCCACGCGCAGTCGGGGCCGCAGGCGCGGCTGCCGGTGGACCCGCAGCCGGTCGTGCACGTCCCGTTCGCGCCGGGGGAGCAGTCGAAGCCGTTGTCGGGCGCGCCGTCGCAGTCGTCGTCGGCGCCGTTGCACACCTCGGCCGGCGGGCTGCACGCCGCGGGGGCGGGCAGCGTGCAGTCGGTCGAGCAGACGCCGGTGCCCACCGTGCCGCAGCTCGTCGTGCAGACCGCGAACGCTCCCGCCGCGCACGGGAACGTCTCGTCGGTCAGCCCGTTGCAGTTGTCGTCGAGGCCGTTGCACGACTCGGTGGGCGACCCGGACGAGCACGGCGCCTCGCAGCCCGGGGCGCCGTCGAGGTCCGACCAGCCCGACTCGCAGGCGAGGAAGCAGTTGCCGACCGCGCAGGTGCCCACGGCGTGGAGCCCGGACGGACAGGCGTGGCCGCAGGTGCCGCAGTGGTCGGGGTCGACGAAGATGTCGACGCAGCGACCGGAGCACTCCGTCAGCCCCGCGGGACAGCCGCCGTCCGGAAGGACGACCTCGGCGTCGGCGCCGGCGTCGGCGTCGGCTCCGCCGAGGGGCGTGCAGTGCAGGGCGGCGCTCTCCTCGTAGCCGGGGTCGCAGTCGCAGGTCGGCACGCCGTCGAGGGCCGTGCAGGTCCCGTGCGCGTCGCAGGTGACGCCGCGGCACGGGTCGCTCGGGTCGTTGGCCAGGCACTCCACTCCCACCGGGTGGAAGCCGGCGGCGCAGACGCAGTAGGCGAGACCGGCGGAGGCGACGCAGTGGCCGTGGCCGGAACAGCCGATTCCGGCGCAGGCGTCGAGGGTCGGGCTCTCGGCGCAGCCGGCGGCGAGCAGGCCGCACGCGAGGCCGGCTGCCGCGAGCAGCCGGGTCGCGCGGCGGGCGTCTGTCGGGTGGGACAGCACGGATCGAAGCCTACGGTGGCGGGACGGGACAGGCAAGGCTCATGCGGCGCGCCGCCGTGTGCCGGAACGGTTTCGGGATGTCGGGGCGGCCGCGCGCGGGTGCGGCCGCAGCCCGCTCCAGCGGGCGTCCGCCCGCGGAGGCTGATCATGCGCGCAGTTTCCGGCGTGAACCGCGCGGCGGGTTTCCTCGACAAAGGGACCGTCGATGCTACCCTACGTCGGGTCGAGGTTCGGACGCGGCTGCGGGCCGGCAGTGCGACGAAGTCACGCCGGAAATCGCAGCCGGACGTCCGAAAGTGGAGGTGTGCGATGAGGCGTGCTCCCGCGCTGGCGTTCGTGCTGTCGCTCGTGGCGTTCGGTTGCGGTCGCTCGATGATGGAAGACGACCCCGGGATGTTCTCGGACGGCGGCGAGGCGCTGGCGCCCGAGTGCGTGAGTTCGTCCGAGTGCGACGACGGCAACGTCTGCAACGGCGTGGAGGAGTGCGTGCGGGGCCGTTGTCGCGCCGGGGCGGCGATCCACTGCGACGACGGCATCGAGTGCACGCTGGACGCGTGCGACCCGGACACCGCGGGTTGCATCCACACGCCGGACGACTCGCGGTGTCCCTACGGGGAGATCTGCGACCCGGTCGCCGGCGGCTGCGTCGGCAGCTCGCCGTGCACGAGCGACGTCGAGTGCGCCAACGGCGCGTGGTGCGACGGGGACGAGCGGTGCGTGGGCGGGTTCTGCCGGCCCGGCACGGCGCGGGTCTGCGACGACGGCATTCCGTGCACGGCGGACTCCTGCGACGAGGCGGCCGACGCCTGTCTGAACCGGCCGAACGACGTGGCCTGCGCGGACGACTCGTACTGCAACGGCGACGAGACCTGCGTGGCCGGCGTCGGCTGCCGGGCGGGCACGCCGCGCAACTGCGACGACGGCAACGCCTGCACCGTGGACACCTGCGTGGAGTCCGAGCGGGCCTGCCGCTACACGCCGCGGGACGACGACCGCGACACCTTCGGCGCGCTGGGCTGCGGCGGCACGGACTGCGACGACACGGACCCGACGATCAACCCGGGGGCCCGCGAGGGCTGCCGCGACGGGCGCGACAACGACTGCGACGGCCGGACGGACTGCTCGGACCCCGACTGCGCCGGCGACACGGCCTGCATCGTCTGCACGCCGGAGATCTGCACCGACGGCGTCGACAACGACTGCGACACGATCATCGACTGCCGCGACAGCGACTGCGCCGGCTCCCCGGCCTGCGGCTGCGTGCCGGTGCCGGAGGTCTGCAACGACGGCCGCGACAACGACTGCGACCTGCTGGTCGACTGCCTCGACGGCGACTGCGCCGGCAACCCGGCCTGCATCGTCTGCGTGCCGGAGATCTGCAACGACGGCATCGACAACGACTGCGACCGGCTCGTCGACTGCGACGACCGCGACTGCGCCTCGACCCCGTTCTGCTGCCGGCCGGTTCCCGAGGACTGCCGCAACGGGATCGACGACGACTGCGACACGCTGACCGACTGCGCGGACACGCTCGACTGTTCCTGGGACCCCCGGTGCTGCGTGCCCTCGCCCGAGTTGTGCATGGACGGCCGGGACAACGACTGCGACGGTCTCTGGGACTGCGAGGACCCGGACTGCGCCTCCAACCCGATGTGCTGCGTCTGGACCGGGCCCGAGATCTGCAACGACCGGATCGACAACGACTGCGACATGCAGACCGACTGCTCGGACTGGGACTGCTCGCGCAACCCGATCTGCACCGGGTGCTACCCCGAGGTCTGCCGCGACGGCGCGGACAACGACTGCGACACCCGGATCGACTGCGCGGACAGCGACTGCACGTTCGCGCCCGAGTGCTGCGTGCCGAGCCCCGAGATCTGCGGCGACGGCATCGACAACGACTGCGACTGGATGTACGACTGCGAGGACGACGACTGCTTCTCCGATCCCGCCTGTTGCTGGCCGTCCCCCGAGGTATGCAACGACCGCTGGGACAACGACTGCGACACGCTGACCGACTGTGCCGACCCCGATTGCGCCTCCGCCCCGGCCTGCTGCCGCCCGACCCCCGAGGTGTGCAACGACCGGATCGACAACGACTGCGACATGCAGACCGACTGCTCGGACCCGGACTGCGCCGCCAGCCCGTCCTGCGTCACCTGCCTGCCCGAGAACACCGACGCCGCCTGCAGCGACGGCGCCGACAACGACTGCGACCGGCTGGTCGACTGCCGCGACCCCGACTGCGCCTACACCCGGGTCTGCTGCGTCCCCACCTGGGAGGATTGCCACGACGGTCGCGACAACGACTGCGACGGCCTCACCGACTGTCTCGACCGCATGGACTGCATGTGGGACCCCACCTGCTGCATCCCCGGCAGCCCGGAGATCTGCAGCAACGGCATGGACGACGACTGCGACGAGCTGTGGGACTGCGACGACCCCGACTGCGCCGACGACCCGATGTGCTGCGTCTGGACCGGGCCCGAGATCTGCAACGACGGCATCGACAACGACTGCGACCGCACCACCGACTGCTCCGACTACGAGTGCCGCCGCAACCCGATCTGCACCGGCTGCACCGCCGAGATCTGCACCGACGGCATCGACAACGACTGCGACACGGTCGTCGACTGCGCCGACTCCGATTGCGCCGCCGTCCCGATCTGCTGCGTCCCCAGCACCGAGATCTGCTCCGACTGGGTCGACAACGACTGCGACGGCCTCACCGACTGCGCCGACAGCTGGGACTGCGCCACCGACCCCGCGTGCTGCTGGCCCACCGGGCGCGAACAGTGCAGCGACTGGATGGACAACGACTGCGACGGCGACACCGACTGCGCCGACGACGACTGCGCCGACTCTCCGGCCTGCCTCCCCAGCACCGCCGCCGACACCTGCAGCGATCCGCTGACCGATCTCAGCCTGGGCGGCACCTGGACCGGCACCACCCGCGGCCTGCGCAACGACTACGAGGCGCGCTGCGGCGGCCGTGCCCGCAGCCCCGACGCCGTCTTCCGCGGCGTGCTCGCCACCCGCCGCTTCGTGCACATCGACACCAACGGCTCGGGTTACGACACCGTGCTCCACGTCCGCCGGGGCGACTGCGAGGACCCCGGCGCGGAGATCGCCTGTGACGACGACGCCGGCGAAGGCGTCAACTCGATGATCGAGATGACGCTCGAGGCCGGCACCTACTACGTCTTCGTCGACGGCTACTCGACCAGCAGCTCCGGCCCCTTCGTGCTCAACGTCTGGGGTTACTGAGCCGGCCCAGGGGGTTTGCATGCGCCGCCCATCGTTGCTGCTCTTCCTGGCTCCGTTGCTCGCCGGCTGCTGGGAGTCGTACCCCTGGCAGCTCGAGCCCGATGCGGACGTGTCCACGCCGGACTGGCCCGATCGTCCCGAGGCCGGGGACCGTTCGGATGTTCCGGACACGGATGCCGAGGCCGACACCGCGGACTGGGTGGACGTCCCGGACACGGATGCCGACGCCGACATCCCGGACTGGGTGGACGTCCCGGACACGGATGCCGACGCCGACATCCCGGACTGGGT
>CAZMRP010000211.1:0-2680 GCA_964568275.1 uncultured Myxococcales bacterium | reverse complement strand
CCCGGACACGGATGCCGATGCCGACATTCCGGACTGGGTGGACGTCCCGGACACGGATGCCGATGCCGACATTCCGGACTGGGTGGACGTCCCGGACACGACGGACGTGGTGGATTGGACGGACGTTCCGGACGTGATCGACGTCACGGATCGTCCGGACACGACGGACGACGGCGACGTGTCGTGCTACCCGATCGCCACCTGGGAGCGCTACTGCGGCAACGGGCGCGACGACGACTGCGACGGGCTGACGGACTGCGACGACGTGGAGGACTGCGCCTGGGCCGCGGAGTGCTGCGAGCCCACGGGGCCCGAGATCTGCACCAACGGCCTGGATGACGATTGCGACATGCGCTACGACTGCGACGACGACGACTGCTGGGACCATCCGTGGTGTTGCGTGCCGACGGGCCTCGAGATCTGCAACGACCGGATCGACAACGACTGCGACGGGACGACCGACTGCTCGGATCGCGACTGTCGGCGCAGCCCGATCTGCTTCGGCTGCACGCCGGAGAACTGCACCGACGGCATCGACAACGACTGCGACGGCGCCACGGACTGTGCGGACGGGGACTGCCTGATGGCGCCGGCCTGCTGCGTGCCGTCGCCGGAGCAGTGCTGGGACGGCGTGGACAACGACTGCGACACGTTGACCGACTGCAGCGACACGTGGGACTGCGCCGAGGACCCGTCGTGCTGCTGGATGAACCCCGAGATCTGCGACGACGGGCTGGACAACAACTGCGACGGTGCCACCGACTGCGAGGACTGGGCCTGCTGGAGCGACCCGGCCTGCGGGCCCGACACCTGCGACCGGGCGGTCGACGTCGAGCTCGGCGGTTCGTTCTACGGCAGCACGGTGCTGATGCGCGACGACTACCAGGGGACCTGCGCCTCGTCGAACAGCCCGGACGTGGTCTACGTCGGCTCGGTGCCGTTCCCGATGCGCGTGCGCATCGACACCAACGGGTCGAGCTTCGACACGGTGTTGTACGTCCGCCGGGGCGACTGCTTCGGGCGCGAGGTCGGCTGCGACGACGACGCCGGCGACGGGGTCAACTCGATGCTCGAGCTGTACCTCGAGTCCGGCACCTACTACATCTTCGTCGACGGCTGGGGCAGCGGCAGCTCCGGCGACTACGCGCTGAACATCACCCCCTTCTGGTTCTAGGGTCTCCCGGCGGCGGAGACCGTCGGCGGCCCGCCGGGGGGCCGGGGCGGACCGGAGCCCTGCGGGCGCCGAGGCGCATGCTATACTGCCCGGCATGAACGAACCTGTCGGAGCCAAGGGACGAGTCGGGTCGTGGTTGGCGGTCTTCGCGCTCTGCGCCGGCTGCGCCGCCGGCGAGACCGACGACAACGTCGTCGACGTCCGGGACGGCAACGACGTCTTCGACGTCGACGTTCCGGTGGAGACCACCGAGCTCGGCGAGACCGTCGACGGCGCCGACGCGGATGGCGATGCGGACGCGGACGCGGACGGGACGGACGTGGTGCCGGACGGCCCGCCGTGCACGAGCACCGCCGAGTGCGACGACTACGATCCGTGCAACGGGCTGGAGACCTGCACGGCCGGGCACTGCGTGACCGGTGCGCCGCCGTGCGACGACGGCATCGCCTGCAGCACCGACAGCTGCAGCGCCACCTCCACGAGCTACACCTGCGAGCACATCCTGGTGCACAGCGCCTGCCCCGAGTTCGAGCTGTGCCGGCCGGACGTGGGATGCGTCGAGCTGCCCTGCGCGACCAGCGAGGACTGCGACAACGGCAACGACTGCGACGGGCGTGAGACCTGTCATCCGACGGTCGGGCTGTGCATGGCGGGGCTGCCGATGGTCTGCGAGCTGCCGAACGCCCGCTCGCGCTGCGCGGGCGGCGTCTGCGTGTTCATCGAGTGCCTGCCCGGCTGGTGGGACATCGACGAGGACACGACCAACGGCTGCGAAGTGGCCTGCGACCACGACCCGCGCGGGCTGACGGACGAGCCGGACGACGGGTTCGAGGACCAGAACTGCGACGGGATCGACGGGACGGTCGAGGACGGCGTGTTCGTGGCCGACGACGGCTCGGCCTTCGGCAGCGGGACCCGCGACGACCCGTTCAACAGCATCAACGCCGGGATCCAGGCCGCGCGCGCGGCGGGCCTCCGCTTCGTCTATGTCTCCGCCGGCAACTACCTCGAGGCGGTCTCGCTGGCCGACGGCGTGCAGGTCCACGGCGGCTACCTGCGCCGCTCGGGCTGGACCCGCGACGGCACGCTGCCGGTGGTCCGCGGCCCGCGCACCGGCGCCCTGCTGGCCGACAGCCTCGCCACCGGCGCGCTGGTCGAGTACCTCCGGATCGAGAGCGCCGACGGGATGGCCCCCGGCAACAGTTCGCACGCCGTCGTGCTCTCCTCGGCCCGCGGCGTCCGCATCCGTCGCAGCGAGATCGTCGCCGGGAACGGCGCCGCCGGCACCGCGGGGCTCAACGCCGGCGCCTCCGGCGGCAACGGCGGCAACGGCGTCGGCGGGCCGGGCGGCTACGAGGACGACGACTACTGGTACTGCGCCGGCGACGCGCCCGATCCGCCCGCGTACCAGGAGGGCGGCGTCGCCTGCGCCGCGGGCGTGCTCAACGCCGGCGGCAACGGCGGCCGCGCCTGCAAGACCAACAGCGGTCCGTGCGCCGGGCAGCC
>CAZMRP010000210.1:0-8054 GCA_964568275.1 uncultured Myxococcales bacterium | reverse complement strand
CCCGGTTGGCGAGCATCTCGGCCTGGCGGGCGACGTCCATCCGGCGCTCCGCGGCGCCCCCACGCGCCGCCCGGCGGCATCCTACCGCGCGGGCGGCGGGAAAGGCAGCCGGAGCGCTCGCGGCCTCAGTCCGCCGGCGGCGCCGCGTCCGGCGGCGCGCTCCAGGGACCACAGGGGCTCGCCAGCGTGGCGGCCGACTGCATGATCACCGGGACTCGCGGGGCGTGTTCGAGATACTCGGCGAGGACCGCCCGGCAGACCGCTGCCGCCTCGTCCGCGGTCGCCGCCCGGAACACCGGGATCAGCCAGCCCATCCCGGGAATGTGGCGGATCTCGACCTCGACGCCGGGCGGCGCGAGCCGGCGGATCCGGTCGCCCTGCGCCAGGACGAACATGTTGATGCCCTGCGGTCCCGCATTGGTCGGCAGGGCGCGCAGGTCCAGTCCGATCGTCGCGGACCAGGCCGGGGCATCGGCCGTCGGCGGCGGCTCGGCGGGTTCCCCCGGTGGTTCCGGTCCGGCGGCTTCCTCGCGCGCGTCGTCCGGCAGAGCGAGCGGGGCCGCGTCGACGAACGGCCCGTCGGCCTGTGCCGTCGCAGACGTCCCGGACGGCGGCGCGCTCGCCGTCCCGCAGCCCAGGGCCGACACCACCAACCCGAAACCGAGGCTCCGCATGGGCGCCATCCTACGGCCCGCGGCGGTGGAGGATCTACCCGCGGGCGCGGGGATCGGGTCCCGCGGCCCGCGACGACCGGCACGTTCGGGCCGGACCGCGCGGCGCAGGCGAGACTGGCGCGCCGGCGCCGCCGTGGGTAGGCTGGAGGACGGCTCGGGGTCCGCGGACCCCTCCTCGAACGAAGGGAGGCCGGACGTGAGGTTCTCGCGCCTTGCGCTGCTGCTGCTCGCCGGGACGATGCCGGCGGCCGGATGCACGAAGTCCGGCGACCCGTGCGCCGGCGTCGGCTGTTCCTCTCGCGGATTCTGCATTGCCGCCGACGGCGTCGCCTACTGCGCCTGCATCGCCGGCTTCCATCCGATCCAGCAGACCTGCGTGGCGAACGACGCGGCCGACCCCTGCCGCGACATCGGTTGTTCGGACCACGGCCGCTGTCGCAGCGACGGAACGGAAGTCAGCTGCGATTGCGACCCCGGTTTCGCGCACCTCGCGGCCCCCGACGAGGTCTGCGCGTCGGTCGAATGCGACCTGTACTGCCTGCCGATCGTCCCGGCCGACGGCGGCCCCGACACCGGCTGCGACCCGCCCCGCCTCCGTTGCGGCGACGTGTGCGTCGATCCGCGGACGGACCCCGAGCACTGCGGCGGGTGCTGGCAGCCGTGCGCGCCGGCCAACGGCGAGGGGACGTGCAGCGCCGGCAGCTGCCGCGTCGCCTGCGACCCGGGGTGGACCGACGCGAACGGCAGCCCCGTCGACGGCTGCGAATACGCCTGCACGCGCACGGCGGCGGCCGAGGTCCGCGGCAGCACCTGCGACAACCTCGTCGACGACGACTGCGACGGTCGGACGGACGCGACGGATCCCGACTGCGCCGACTGCGTCCCGGAACTGTGCAATCACGCCGACGACGATTGCGACGGCCTGACCGACGAGGACTTCGACACCGACTTCGATCCCCTGCACTGCGGTGCGTGCGGCCACGTCTGCCCGAGCCGCCCGAACGGCGCCGCGGCCTGCACGCTCGGCGCCTGCGACGTGGCCTGTGCGCCGGGCTGGACCGACGAGAACGATCGGCCGGAGGACGGCTGCGAGGCGCCGTGTGCGCCGACCGGCCGGCCCGAGTCCGCCTGCGACGGCCGCGACGACGATTGCGACGGAGCGGTCGACGAGGAGTTCGTCGCCGTCGACTCCTGCGGCACGGGACCGTGCCGGCGCGAGGAGCGGTGCATCGATGGGAGCGTCGTCTGCCGTCCGCGCCCGCCGCCCGCGGCCACCGACGCGACGTGCGACGGTGTGGACGACGACTGCGACGGCGTCACCGACGACGAGGCCGACTGTGCCTGCACCACCGCCCTGGACTGCTCGGACGACAACCCCTGCACGACCGACGAGTGCGGACCGGACCTGCGCTGCCGCTACGCCGCGCTCCCGGACCGCAGCCCGTGCCCCGGCGGCGTCTGCTGCGGCCGGGTCTGCGTGGGGCCCGACAGCGAGCGCTGCAACGGGCTCGACGACGACTGCGACGGCGAGGTCGACGAGGGCTTCGCCTGCCGCGCGGGTGAGGTGGTGGCGTGCACGACCTCCTGCGGGTCGACGGGTGTCGGCAACTGCACGGCGACCTGCGCCCTGCCGAGCGGCGGCTCGTGCTCGCCCCCGCCGGACGGCTGCAACGGCGAGGACGACGACTGCGACACGACCTGCGACGAGGCGTTCGAATGCTGCCTCGGCCGGAGCGAGGCCTGCACGACCACCGCCGGGGTCATGGGCCTTCGCCGGTGCGAGGCGGGCTGCGTCTTCTCCAGCTGCGCCGCGACCGGCGATCCGTGCAACGGCATCGACGACGACGGCAACACGATCTGCGACGACGGCACGGACTGCTGCCGCGGCGACGTCGAGGACCGCAGCTGCAGCTGCGGCGGCCTCGAGACCCGGACGTGCGGCGCGACGTGCAGCTGGGGCGGCTGGAGCGGCTGCGCCGCCGGGGAGTGCTCGCCCGGGGCGACGGAAACCGCGGCCTGCGCGTGCGGCGGTTTCGAGTTCCGGACGTGCGGCGCGACGTGCAGCTGGGGCGGCTGGAGCGGCTGCGTCGCCGGGGAGTGCGTGCCGTTCGCGACCGAGAGCCGCGCCTGCCCCTGCGGCGGGCCCGATGAGACGCGGACGTGCGGCGCGACGTGCAGCTGGGGCGGCTGGAGCGGCTGCGCGAGCGGCGCCTGCGTTCCGGGCACCACGGTGGCCTGCACGACCTCGTGCGGCACCACGGGCTCCGGGAGCTGCACGTCGACCTGCGTCCCGCCGACCGGCGCCGCCTGCGTGCCGCCCGCCGAGGTCTGCAACCGGATCGATGACGACTGCGACGGGCTGACCGACGAGGGGGTGCTCCCGACCGTCACCGCGTCCGGCTCGGCGCCGCTCGACAGCTCCGAGTCCTGCGGCTGGCCCAGCGAGATCCGGCTGGTCAGCGCCGCGGGCAATCGGCTCGAGTTCTACGACTCCTGCAGCCTCGTCGGCACGATCACGCTGTCCGGCGCCACCGCCTCCGGCTCCTCGCCTCTCGGCACCTCCGAATCGTGCGGCTACCCCAGCCCGATCTCGCACGTGAACGCGTCGGGAAACCGCCTCGAGTTCCACGACTCCTGCAGCCTCGTCGGCACGATCACGCTGTCCGGCGCGACCGCCTCCGGCTCCGCACCGCTCGGCACCACCGAATCCTGCGGCTACCCGTCGGACGTGCGGCTGGTGAGCGGCTCGGGCAATCGGCTCGAGTTCTACGACGCCTGCAACCTCGTCGGCACGATCACCTTGACCGGGGCGTGCTGAGTCGACGCCCCGGCGTCGCACCTCGGCGCCGGCGTCGGCCGCGCCGTCGGCCGCCCGCGGGCGCGGTGCCTAGAAGAAGTACCGCGGCGGCGTGTGGACGTCGGCGACGGCGGGTTCCGACCGCTTGCCGGAGTCGAGCCAGACGGCCAACGCCTCGAAGCCGAGCCGGTGGGCGGCGGTGATCTCGTCGATCGTCAGGCCGCCCTCGGAGGGGAATGGGGGCACGTGGATGAACCCGGCCGCGGCCGGCGGGTCCGCCGTCTCGCCCGAGAAGTGAAGCAGGCGGTACATCACGTAGTTACACAGATAGTCGCCGGCGTCCGAGGAGATCAGGGTCGGGAAGCCCTCCGCGTCCATCGCCGCCCGCATCTCGTCGACGGGCAGGGACGAGCGCAGCCGGAACACCCCCCCCTCGACGATCGGCTCGCCGCTCATCACGACCCCCGCGTTGTCCTCGCCGCGCATCCGGTTGACCGCCACGGTCTCGAACCGCATCCCCTCGGGCCCGGCCTGCCCGGTCGCGAGCACCACGTCGGGGTGCAGGCGGTCGATCTCCGCGGCCAGCGGCTCCCAGGCCTCGGCCCACACCACCGGCAGCTCGACGATCCGCACGTCCAGACCCGAGACGATCGTGTCGTCGAACGGCACGAGGGACTCGTACGAGGCGTTGACCTCGAACTCCCCGAACGGCTCGAAGCCGCTCAGCAGCAGGACCCGCGGCACGACGATCGACAGGTCGGCGCGGTCGGAGGAGACGGCGTCGTTCGCCGTCACCTCGAACTCGTAGACCCCGGAACGCTCGGGCGTGCCCGAGATCGTGCCGTCCGCGCCGAGCGACAGCCCCGGCGGCAGGACGCCCGCGGTCCCCGCGAAGGTCACCGCGCCCACCGCGCCGAGGACCTCGATCGTTGCCGAGTAGGCGACCTGGACCCGCCCTCCCGGGAGCGAGTCGGTGACGATGGCCAGGGTCGAAGTGTCGGCGTCGGCATCGGCGTCGGCATCGGCGTCGGCGTCCGCGTCGGCATCGGCGTCGGCGTCGGCCGCGCCGTCGGCCGTGCCGTCGACGGCGACGTCGTGGTCGTCGTCGCCCTCGTCGCACCCGGTCGCGAGCAGCAGCGCGACACCGCACAGCGCCATCCAGCGTCGAAGCAGGGTCATCGGTTTCTACTCCACCTCCGGCCGCGAAGCCGGATTCCGGAAGGTCCGACCGTCAGGCTACCATCCGGTGGTCGACCGGGCAACGGCGTCCCCGCGGTCGGCCCCATCGCGCCGTTGAAGCGCGCGGGCGCACTCGACCTTCGGCGCGCCGGCGCCCGCGCCGGACGGCGACGCCGCCCGGTCGTTTCCCCGCTTGCGTCGGGTCGGTGTCTCCGCGATCATGTCGCGACGGCGGCGTCGCGATTCCCGAGGCGCACGCTCGTCGTCGGCGCGGGATCGAGGTCGTCCGGTCCGCACGGACCGGCCGGGAGGGATGACGATGCCGGTTGCCCCGAAGTGTCCCGGTTGCGGCGCGCAGCTCTCGGCGCCGGCCTCCGCCGGCCGCGCGCACTGCGAGTTCTGCGGGACGGAGGTGGCGCTGCCGCAGCACGGGCCGCCGGTGGCCTATCCGCCGCAACTGCCGACGGCCGGGCCGCCCCAGCCTCCGCCGGGGCTGTTCCACGCCCCGCCCAGCCTGCCGTCCTCCCCGCTGCTCGGTCGGCGCCGGCGCCGCAGCCCGCTGCTGGTCGCGCTGATCGTGCTGGGAGTGCTCGCCGCCGGCGGCGCGCTCGGCTTCTTCATCTGGTACATGTGCTGGTCGCGGGTCGACGGCACCGTGACCCACCAGGGCGGCGAGTTGGGCGACTGGACCGCCTCCTTCGACGGCTGCCGCTCCGGCGATGCTTTCGTCTCCGACTTCTTCGGCGCGGACTTCGTCTCCGAGTCGCCGCGCGTCCACCTCCAGCTCCAGGGGAGCGACTCCCACAACGCCCTGCTGCTGGTGGCCGGACCGTCGACCCCCGGCGACGACGGACTGGAGCTGCGGCAGGCCGACTGCACGGTGTTCGACGTGCACGTCGAGTCGGGCGGCGCCGAGGTCAACGACGTCGATTCGGTGGAGGGGCACCTGAAGGTCGACTGCCCGACCCCGGGCGGCGGCCGACTCCGCGCCGACCTGGTCTTCAAGGCCTGCCACTAGGCGGCGGCCTCAGGTCAGCAACTGGCGCACCCGTTCGGCCAGCGCGCTCCGCTGGCGGGTGAACAGGTCGAGCGCCTCGGTGAGGATCGGCTGGGCGTCGACGGTCCGGCCCTGGACGCGCAGCACGTGGCCGTAGGAGTACAGCGCCCGCGCCAGCTCGACCTGGTGGCCGATGCGGCGGAAGGTATCGATCGCGCGCCGGAAGCAGACGTCCGGCGCCTCGGTGCCGACCGGCGTGCCGGCGAACGCCCGCACCTCGCCCACCAGCTCCCAGGCCAGTCCCAGCGATTCCTCGTTCCCGATCTGCTGCGCCAGCGCCAGCGCCCGGTCGGCGTAGGCCACGGCCCGCTCGGGCCGCCGCTGCCAGATCGACAGCCGGGCGGCGTTGCGGTGGATCTCCCCGAGCGCCCGGCGGTCGTCCTGCTCGCCGGCCAGCTCGAGGGCCCGCGCGAGGTTGCGGGCGGCCTCGTCGAGCTGTCCGGCCCAGAACTGGACCTCGCCCAGGTTGTTGAGCAGGTAGCACTCCATGCGGCGGTCGGCACCGGTGGCGAGCTTCAGCCCTTCCTGGAAGTAGCCGATGCCGCTCATCAGGTCGCCGCGGTCGAAGGCCAGCACGCCCAGCACGTTCATCGCCTGGGCCAGCTCCTCCTTGGCCGCCGAGTCCTCCCCCAGCCGCAGCGCCTCCTGGGTCTTGGTGGTGGCGCGGTCGAGCAGCCCGCCGGCGCGGTCGAGCATCGCCAGGTGCAGGAGCGCCAGCGCGCTGCCGCGGTTGTCGTCCAGCTCGCGCCGCAGCGCCAGCGCCTCGCGGTGGCAGCGCCGCGCCTCGTCGTAGGCGCCGAGCAGGTAGCGCAGCGAGCCGATGTCGCTCAGCGCGGCGGCGATCCCGACCTGGTCGTTGCACTGGCGGAACAGGCGCAACGCCTCCTCGAGGTCGCGCAGCGCCGCGGCGTAGTCCCCGCGCCCGCGCGAGAGGCGGCCGAGCTTGGACAGCGCGACCGCCACCTTGCCGGGGGCCCCGAGCGCCCAGGCGCTGCGCAGCATCTCGCGGAACGACGCCTCGGCCGGGTCGGTCTTGCCCATCGCGACCTGAACCGTGCCCAGCTCGTGCAGCGTGGCCAGCCGCCCGGGGTGGTCGTCCGGCTCGAGCAGCTCGAGCTTCCGTCTGTACAGCCCGACGGCCCGCTCGTAGAGCGTCCGTCGCCGCGCCTCGTCCGCCGCCTCGCCGTAGCGCTGCGCGGCCAGCGCCGGCGAGCCGCCGGCCGCCAGGTGTCCGGCGATCGTCTCGACGAACCCGGTCTTGCCCGTCGCCCGCACCTCGAGCCACCGGGCGGCGGTCAGGTGCAGGCGGGCGCGGGCGTCGCCGGACAGCGTGCCGAGCACGAAGGTCCGCAGGCCGTCCAGCGCGAACACGTACTCCTGCGTGCCGGGGAACTCGGTCTCCTCCTGCCGCACCAGGAAGCCCGTGCGGCACAGGCCGCCGAGCCGCCCGCGCATCGTCTCCAGGTCCTCGACGTGCCGCGATTCCAGCCGGTCCTCCGGCGTCGTCGCCGGCCGCCGCGCCCGCTCCAGCGCCACCAACGCCTCGTCCCACACCACCTCGCCCAGCACCGCGGCGGCCTGCAGCGTCGAGCGTTCCACCGGGGCGAGCCCCTCCCACTGCACGCCGGCCAGCGCCTCGGCGGTCTCGGCCCCGAGCCGTTCGCCCACCGCGGCCGCGTCGATGTGCGCGATCCCGTGCTCGCGCCGCACCGCCTTGGACTGCTCGAGCGACCGGGCGGCGTCGATGGCGCGGCCCGGGTGCCCGTGCGACAGCCGCTGGACCAGCGACAGCAGGTCGCGCGACGGCGGCAGGCCCAGGCAAGCCTGCACCAGCGCCGCCAGGTCCTCGTCCCCCAGCGGCTCCAGCTCGGACGTCTCCGTCGGCACCGCCGCCGTGAAGATCGTGGCCACGTCGGCCGTGCGCGAGGCCACCAGCCAGGCCAGCGGCTGCTCGGAGAGCCGTCGCACCAGCCCGGCCAGCAGGAACCGCCCCTCGTCGGTCGCGCGGTCCAGCCCGTCCAGCACCACCAGCACCGGCCCGCGCGCCGCGTCGTAGCGGAACGCGGCGGCCAGCGCGTCGAGGTACGGTGTCGGCCGGCGCAACACCTCGTCGCCCGGCGCGGGCGCCTCGGCCCCCCGCGAGCCGCTCAACACTCCCAGCCGCGACTCCACCTCGGCCACCTCGGCCGCCGACACCGCCGTCCCGAACTCGTGCAGCCGCCGCGAGACGCGCCGCAGCAGCGTCGTCGGGTCGTGCCGGTCGGTCATCCCCTCGCCCGCCCAGCGGTCGACCAGCCGCTCGATGGGCGCCAGCGGCTCCCGCGCCGTCGCCGGCAGGCGCAGCTCG
>CAZMRP010000209.1:0-8087 GCA_964568275.1 uncultured Myxococcales bacterium | reverse complement strand
CGCCGGCCCGGACGCGGACGACGCCCCGGACCCGGACGACGGACCGGAGGCGGAGGACGGCACGCAGGCCGACGCCGGCCCGGACGTGGACGCGGCCCCGGATCCCGGCCCCGACCGGCCGGTGGACGTCGACACCGTCGCCGATGCCGATTCCACGGCCGATGCCCCCGGCGACGCCGACGCCGGTTGGCCCGACTGCGACCCGGCAGGACCCTGCTGCAACAGCGACGGCACCGCGTGCGAGCACGGGTGCGACGTCCTCGGCATCGTCCACCCCGCCGGGACCTGCTGGCCCACCTGCGAACCCGCCGCCGCCTGCTACGAGTTCGATCCGGCGACGCGGGGCGTCGGCTGGTGCGCGGACGGCCGGTTCGAGCTGAACGCCGTCGGCGGGGAGTGCCGGTGCCTCGGGCAGATCGGACCCCGCGACGAGGTCTGCAGCGGCCGGGACGACGACTGCGACGGCGAGACGGACGAGGGCACCGTGTGTCCGTGCGCCGAAGGCGAGGAACGCTACGAGGAGTGCCGCGCGTACGGCAGCGTGGACGTCTGTGCCGGAGTCCCGGTCGACTCGAACGAGGACTGTTGCGGCCCGACGCTGGCGTTCTGCTTCGGCCGCTGCCATCGCGGCGTTTGCCACGAGTTCATGATCGACGTGATCGATCCTGACGAGGACGGGTTCGTCGCGCCCGAGGACTGCGACGACGGCGACCCGGATGTCCATCCGGGCGCCCCGGAACTCTGCAACGGCCACGACGACGATTGCGACTTCATCATCGACGAAGGCTGCTAGCAGGAGCGCCGCGGGTCGATCCGAAGTCGGTCCGCGGGCACGCTCCGCCGGCCGTTCGTGGTACACTCCGGCCCGGCCGCCGACCGGGGAGACCACCGTCGTTCCGTCGCGAGGCCCAGGTCGTTCCGTCGCGAGGCCCAGGAGGGAACAGATGCCACGCACTCGATGGACGCTCGTCGCGCTCTCGTCGCTCGCCCTGCTCGCCGCCGCCTGCCCCGGCCGCACCCCGCCGCCGGACGTCGTCGAGCCGAACGGCGGGCCCGGCGGCGAAGGACCGGCCGAGCCCGACCGGACCCCCGGGACGCCCCCCGACGCCGCGATGCCGCGGGCCGACGTCCCCGACGAGTACAAGTGGAACCTGACCCCGCTGTTCGCCGACGACGACGCCTTCGAGGCCGGCCTGGCCGACGCGGCGACGCAGCGCACCGAGCTGGCCGCGTGCAAGGGAACGCTGGCCGACGCCGCACGCCTCGAGGCGTGCCTCGAGCTGTACTTCCGCGTGCGCCTGCCCACCAACCGCCTGACCCTCTACGCCAACCTGCGCCTGGAGACCGACACCGAGTCGTCCGCGGCGCAGGCCCGCTCCGACCGCGCCCAGGCCGCCCTGCACGAGCTGATGGCGCTCGCCGCCGGCTTCCGCGGCGAGTACCTGGCCTGGGACGACGCGGCGCTGACGGCGGCCTACGACGCCCGACCCGGCCTCAAACCGTACCAGCCGTACCTCGACCGGATCCGCGAACGCCGCGCCCACGTCCTCGGCGCCGAGGCCGAGACGATCCTCTCCCTGGCCGGCGACAACCAGTGGGCCGAGATCGACCTCAACGAGATCCCCTCGGACCACGAGAAGGTCTTCGACTCGCTGCTCGGGGAGGTCCCGCTGCCGACCATCACCGACGAGACGGGGGCCGAGGTGCAGCTCACGCTGTCGAACTACGCCCGCTACCGCGCGTCGCCCGAGCGGCGCGTGCGGGCGTCCGCCGTGGAGGGCCTGTTCGGCGCCCTGCGCGAGTTCGACGGCGCCTTCGCCGCGGCCCTGGCCGGCCAGTTCCGCTTCAACGTCTTCCTCGCCCGGGCGCGCGGCTACGAGCGCGCCATCGATGCCTACCTGCTGCGCGACCAGGTCGACCCCGCGATCTACGAAGGGCTCGTCCGCGCCGTGGAAGCCAACGTCGCACCCGTGCAACGCTACCTCGAGCTTCGCCGCCGGCTGATGGGCCTCGACGACCTGCACATCTACGACCTCTACACGCCGCTCGTCCCCGCCGTCGAAACGCGGATCCCCTACGAGCAGGCCGTCGAGGAGATCCTCACCGCCGTCCGGCCGCTCGGCGAGGAGTACCTCGCCGTGCTGGCCCGGGGGCTCGACCCCGCGAACGGCTGGATCGACGTCTTCCCGCACGCCGACAAGCGCAGCGGCGCGTTCTGCGCCTACATCTTCGGCGAACACCCGTGGGTCTTCATGAACTACTACGAGGAGCTGGACGACCTGATGACGCTGGCCCACGAGTACGGCCACGCGCTGCACAGCCATCTGGCGATGGAACACCAGCCCTACGTCACCTCGAGCTACGTGCCGCTCGTCGCCGAGACCGCGTCGACCTTCAACGAGGTGCTCGTGCTGCGCCACCGGATCGACAACGCCTCCTCCGACGACGAACGGCTCTACCTCCTCGGCGAGCTGGTCGAATCGATCCGCACCACGATCTACCGCCAGGCGCTGTTCGCCGCCTTCGAGCTGGAAGTCCACACCGCCGTGGAGGCCGGCACCCCGATCACCGCCGAGTTCCTCGAGCAGACCTACGTCGGCCTGCTGCGCCGCTACTACGGCGACGGCCTGACCCTCGGCGAGAACGACGGGATGGAGTGGGCCTACATCCCCCACTTCTACTACAAGTTCTACGTCTACTCGTATGCCGGCGGCCTCAGCGCCGGGATCGCCCTCGGCGAACGCGTGCTCGCCGGCGGCGAGGCCGAACGCGACGCGTACCTCGAGATGCTCCAGGGCGGCTCCTCCAAACCGCCGCTCGAGCTGTTCCGCGCCGCCGGCGTCGACCCGAGCGACCCCGCCGTCGTCGGCGCCGCCGCCAAGCTGCTCGACGACTCGCTGACCCGGATGGAGGAGATCCTCGCCCGTCGCGCCGCCCCGGCGCCGTAGGGCGGCCGACGCGGGCCCGCAGGGTTCGAGATGCCCGCCGGTCCAGGAGGTCGACGATGCCGGAACCCACCCGCACGGTGGTCCAGGCCGACGTGCTCGAGTGGCTCGACCGCACGCCGCTCGACGAACGCCACGCCGTCGTCGCCTCGCTCCCCGACTACGGTGAGCTTCCCGACCACGCCGTCGAGCCGTGGAAGGCCTGGTTCGCGCGCGTCGCGGACCGGGTCTTCGCCGCCGCCCACCCGCAGAGCCCGCTGGTCTTCTACCAGAGCGACGTGCGCCACGCCGGGACCTGGATCGACAAGGGGTTCCTCGTGCAGCAGGCCGCCGAACGGGCCGGCGCCGCCCTGCTCCTGCACCGGATCGTCTGCCGCCGTCCCCCCGGCACCATCACCGGCGGCCGAGCCACCTGGTCGCACCTGCTGCTGTTCTCGAAGAAGCTCCGCTGCTCGCGCCGGTTCACCTACGCCGACGTGCTGCCCGACGGCGGCCCGCGGGTCTGGGTCCGCGGCCTCGGTCTGACCACCTGCGAGGAGATCGTGCGGATGATCCGGCAGGAGAGCGCCTGCGACACGCTGGTCCACCTGTTCGCCGGCAAGGGCCTGCTGCTCGAGGTGGCCCGCGAGCAGGGCCTGCACGCCGTCGGGGTCGACCTCAGCCGCCGCCAGTGCCTGCAGGCCCGCCGCTTCAGCCTGGAGAAGTTCCGCCGCTCGCTGGAACGCCGCGCCGCGGGTACGTCCCGGCGCGGGACCGGCGACCCGTGACCCGGCCGCGATGCGTCGCGCCGGTCAGCGCTCCGGCTGGTCGGGATCGCAGGCCGCGCCGAGCCCGTCGTCGTCCGTGTCCACCAGGCCGCGCGGGTCGTAGCTGCGCAGCTCGGGGCAGGTGTCGCAGCCGGTGATCCCGTCGCCGTCCGCGTCGTTCTCGTCGGTGGGGACGTTCTCGCGGTAGGTCTCGAACGACCACTCCGCCGAGTACGGACAGCCGTCGCAGACCCAGCCCCAGGGGTCCGGGTCGTCCCGGAACCCGTGCGGCACCGGATAGCGCCACGCCGGCTGCGCCACCGGCAGGCCGGGGCAGGTGTCGCAGCCGGAACGCAGGCCGAGCGCCGGGTCCCACTCGTCGTCGCCCAGCTCGAACCGCTCGTCGGGCCACGCGTCCCCGTCCTCGAACACCGGCTCCAGCAGCCGGCCGGGGCCGACGATGCGGTGGTCGTCGCCGGGAGCCTCGCGGTCGATCGACCGCGGGTTGGGCGAGTAGAGGCAGACGTCCCAGCCGTTGCGGATGCCGTCGCCGTCGCTGTCGTCGCGCAGCCAGCGGTACAGCTCGCGGTGCTCCTCGCGGGTGCAACTCGGAGCGGGGAGGGCGAGCACCGACGGCCCGGCGGGACGCCACGGGTCGTCGCCGAGGAGCAGCAGCGTCAGCTCGCCGGCGCCGAAGCCGCAGTCGCCGCGCCGCACGCGGTAGATCGAGCCGTTCGAGTCGCGGACGATCAGCGTCTCGCCCGAATCCTCGAAGCCGATCAGCAGGATCACGTGCCCCACGCACGACGGGTCGAACGGCTTGCAGGCGCCGGAGGCGCAGCGCAGCCGACCGGGTCGGTCGGGGTCCTGCTCCAGCGGCCCGCCCACCACGTCCACCAGGACGTAGCCCGCCGCCAGCCACGCCAACGCCTGCTCGTGCCCCAGCCGCCGGTGCGCCGCCAGCGGCACCCGGAAGAACACCGGCACCCCCGCGCCGGCCTGCGCCGCCACCTGCGCGATCTCGCAACCGTCGTCCGCGAACGGCCGGGGAGGGCGGCGACGGTCGTGGCCGTCCGGGTCGCCGCCGCCGAAGCGGTGCACCAGCGGACAGGTGCCCGGGAACCGCTCGTCGCGCAACCGCGTGACCAGCCGCTCGTAGGCCTCCGCGTGCCCGTGCAGCCCCGGCAGCTCGTACGGGAAGCGGTAGGGCGCCGCCGCCTCCTGCACCGTGCCGACCCGGTCCAGCCACTGCCAGTAGCCCCAGCCGGTCCGCGAGTACTTCAACGCGTACGGCCGGTAGGGGTCGAAGCTCGCCCCGCGGTTGTCCCCCCGCTCGTTCATGAACGGCCAGACCGCGCTCCCGCCCCAGGCGTAGCCGAGCCCCGAGCACGAGAGGATCAGCTGCTCCGAGAGGTCGAGCACCGCACGGCCGCGGTCGTCGAGCCGCAGCAGGCCGTGGTCCGCGGCCCGCGGGTCGTCGTCGCCGTGTCGCCGCAGGCAGCCCGCCGGCGGCGTCTCGAACACGCCCGGCGCGTCGCAGTTGTTCAGCGCGTACTGCACCTCCGTCGCCGCCACCTCGGCGAACAGCGCGCAGGTCCCCGTCGCCCCCTGGTGCGTGGGGTCCCGCGTGAACGCCTCCCAACTCACCGCTTCCGGCAGCGCCGTCTTCCCCGCGTCGCCCGGGCCGAAGCCGGCGGGCCCGAACGGCGGGACCGGCTCGAGCCGCGCGATCGCCTCGAGCAGCGCCGTCGTCGCCGCCGCGCCCGCCGCCGCTGGGGGCACGCCGACGACCGACGGGGGAGGGCCGTCGCTCGGCGGCTCCGGACCGCCGCCCGCCTCCGCCGCGAAGGTCAGCGCGAGCAGCAGCGCGCTCAGCACGGAGGCCTCCGTCGACGCCCGAAGCGCGGAAACGGGTCTGGGGAGAAGTCCGGCGCGTTGGAGGCCCGCATCGTGCGGGGATCGACGTTGCCCGCGACCGCGGGATTCCGCAAGGGCCGACTGCCGCTCGGACCCGCGCCGCCGGCCCGGACCGCTACGCCGCGCGCAGGCTGCGCAGGAAGGCCGGGATGGTACGGAAGCGGAAGTGGGTCACCGAGCGGGAGACCAGCCGGCCGCCGTCCGCCTCGGTCAGCACGCCGTAACAGGTGGTGTGCGAGACCGGGAGGTTCCACGGCTGGATGTTCACCTTCTCGCCCAGGTACCGGTAGCGTCGACCCGAAACCTCGAACTCGAACGTGTACCGCAGCGCGTGCTCGTCGAAGTAGCGCAGCTCGAGCCGCCCGCGGCAGGGGGCGCTCTCGCACAGCCCGCCGACGGTGACGGTGCCCTCCAGCGGCTGGGTCAGGAAGCCGGGGTCGTCGGGGTCGATCCAGGTCCACAGGTCGTCGGGACCCCAGGTGACGGTGAACTCGAACGGGTGCCGCCCGGCCGGCCCGTGCCCCGGCTCGAACACGTGCTCCCCGCTCATCACCTCGTCCATCCGGAACCCGATCGGCCCGCCGAACCACCCGCGCATCCGCTGCACCAGCTTGCCCATGACGCTCACCCCTTCTCCCCGCGGGCCGCGCCCTGCGGCCCCTTGGCCATGAAGAACGCCGCCACCTCGCTCACCGCCGTGAACAGCGGCGGCAGCAGGTGCGTGTAGAACCCGACCAGGTTGAGCGGACTGACCATCTCGACCCGCCGCTCGTCCCGCACCGCCTCGAAGACGATCCGCCCGACCCGCTCGGCCGTCATCGAGTAGTACGGCAACAGCTTCATCGACAGCCTCGCCGCCCAGGTCTCCCCCTCGACCCCCTTGTAGAACGGCGTGTTGGTCATGAACGGGTAGACCGTCGTGACCCGCACGCCCCGCCGCCGCACCTCGAAGTGCAGCACCTCGGAAAACGCCCCGGTCGCCGCCTTGATCGCCGCGTAGGCCCCCCAGGTCGGCAGCCGGAAGAACGCCTGCCCCGAGGACACGTTGACGATGTGCCCCCGGCCCCGCTCGAGCATCGACGGCAGGAAGGCGTAGGTGTGGTACAGCGGGCCCCACAGGTTGACGTCGACCAGCTTCTTCCACGTCTCGAGCGACGTCTCGGCCATCTCGCCCTGGTGGCCGACGCCGGCGTTGTTGATCAGCACGTCGAGGCCGCCGAACGTCGCCAGCACCCACCGCGCCGCCTCGTCGACCTGCGCCCGGTCGGTCACGTCGACCACCCGCGTGTGCACGGGCCCGCCCAGCCGGCCGACCCGCTCCGCCGCCTCCGCCAGCGCCGCGGGGGCGATGTCGGTGAGGATCACCGTCGCGCCGGCGCGGGCGAACTCCTCCGCCGTGCACAACCCGATGCCGCTCGCCCCGCCCGTCACCAGCACGATCCTGTCCTTGAGGTCCTTCATCGGTCCGCTCCTCCGCTCGCGCCCGCTCCCGGTCCCCCGAACCCGAGAAAGGCGAAGTCGACCATCTCCTCGATCAACCGCTCCAACGTCATGTCCGGGAGCCGCCCGTGCCACCACTGCTGCGCCATCCAGAACGCCATCCCCACCAGCGCCTGCGACACCGCCGCCGCATGGCACGGCCGGGCGAACCCCGCCGCGATCGCGTGCTCGAGATACCCGCGCGCCAACGCCGCCAACCCCTCGTAGAACCCCGTCAGCTTCCGCTCGAACGCCTCGTCGACCGTCGGCCCCTCGCGCACGATCAGCATCAACAACTCGCGGTTCCCCTCGGCCCGCGCCGCGATGCGCCGGATCGCCGCCACCGAGGCCGCGCGATACTCCTCCACGTCCTGCGGCAGGTGCGCCGTCATCTCGGAGAACTCCGCGAACACCGACTCCACGAACCGGTCGAACAACGCCTCGAAGATCTCCCGCTTGTCCCTGAAGTACCGGTAGAACGTCCCCTGGCCCGCCCCCGCCTCCGACACGATCTCCGACACCAACGCGCGGTGATACCCCTGTCGGGCGAAGACCGATGCAGCCGCATCGAGCAACGCTTCCTTGCGCTGTTCTCGGCGTCGTGCGTCGGCCTGCTTGCGGAATTCGGATGACATCTTCGACCTCGCAACTAAACATATAAACGATACGGACGGACGTGTCAATCTCGATTTTCGGAATTCGTGATGCCACACGATTCCGGGGAGTTTGGGAGCGTCCCGGGCCATCGGAGCCGCGCTGCGGAGGTCCCGTGGTCCGGTTCCTCGCGCTTGTCCGGTTGCATCCGTCGACCGGAAATGGTGAGGATCCGGCCGTGCGAGGGACGGGAGGTCGACCATGGCGATTGCCGGATGGATGAGGCTGCGGGGCACGATTCGTCCGTGGATGGTGGCGGTGGCGTTGGCCGGGGCGGGCGTCGGTGCGGGCTGCAAGGCCGGGTCGGCGGCCGGCGGCGCGCGGGCCGACGCGTCCAGCCCCGCCG
>CAZMRP010000208.1:0-8115 GCA_964568275.1 uncultured Myxococcales bacterium | reverse complement strand
TCCGCCAACCCGGCGTCGGCCGGCGCGGCAACCGCGGCCGGCGGCGGGACGGGCGGGGGAGGGCACGCCGCGAGCCACGCCGGCAGGCCGAGCAGCAGCAGGGGGCGAAGCAGAGCCACGAAACTGCACAAACCCTTCACGGGCAGTCCTCTTCCGTGTGCGCCGGAGCCATTCCGGCGAGTTCGAGGGCTTCTAGCAGATCCCCGGGTGGAATTCCAAGGGTCGCCGCTGTTCTTCAGGGGAGGGCGACCGCGACCCCCGAGCCCTCGACGATCCGGTAGCGGCCGCGGGGGGCGGCGCCGGAGACCGACTCCGTCGTCCCGCCCGGCCACCGGACCGACAACGAGTCGATGGCCGTCGCGTCGGCCAGTCCGAAGTGCACGATTCTCGATTCCTGGATGTTCCAGTGGCCGCCGCCGCCCTCGACGTCCCGGAGCTGTCGCACGCCGCCGGCCTGCAGCGTGACGCGGGCGCCCACCGCGTCGCGATTGGACGTCGTCCCCTCGAGCAGCAGCTCGACCCACGCCCGGTCCTGGCCGACCCGGTTGACGAACAGGTGGGTCCAGGGGGCGCCGTCGCCGTCGCCGAAGAACAGGTCGAGGTCGCCGTCCTCGTCGATGTCGGTCCACAGCACGCGGCCGGTGAGTTGCACGACCACGCCGGCCTCGTAGGACACGTCCTCGAGCAGGCCGCCGCCGAGGCCGCGGTACAGGCGGGCGAAGTGGCCGGAGTAGACCGAGGCCATCGCGACGTCGAGGACGGTGTCGTTGTCGAAGTCGCCGAGCGCGGGGTTGATGTCGCCCTCGTCCCAGTGGAAGCCGAAGTCCTCGCGGTGCGTCTCGGTGCGCCAGTCGGGAGCGCCGAGATTGAGCACGATCCGGCTCTGGTCGCTCGAGACACCGTAGCGCGGGTGCGAGATGTCGGCCTCGAACAGGTCGACGTCGCCGTCGTTGTCCAGGTCGCCGAAGTCGCCGCCGAAGGTGGTGCCGGCCAGCGGGCCGACCCGGTCCTGGCTGTAGCCCAGCGCGTCGCCGACCTCCTGGAACTCCCCGGTGCCGTGGTTGCGGAACATCAGGTTGGAGTTGCCGCCGTAGTTGCCGACCCAGATGTCGGGCCAGCCGTCGTCGTCGATGTCGGTGAAGCGCACCCCGTAGCACGGCAGCGGCACCGGGCGCGCGATGCCGGCGGTCGCGGTCGCGTCGAGGAACGTCCCGTCGCCCTGGCCCTCGAGGTAGTGGTCGGGGACCGCGGGCCCGGTCGGGTAGTGCGCCCACCAGTTGCCGAGGTACAGGTCGAGGAACCCGTCCCGGTCGCCGTCGCCGAGCGCCGCCGCCGCGGTCGTGTCGCGCCGCTCGAGCTCGGGCGACGCGAGGCGGGTGAAGTGCCCGGTTCCGTCGTTGAGCTGCACCGTGGTGACGTGGTCCTCGTCGACCTCGCCGTCGCAGTCGTTGTCGAGCTGATCGTTGGCCTCGGGAGCCCCGGGGAAGACCGTCCCGCGGGTGTCGTCGCAGTCGCCGTCGGCGATCGTGAACCCGTCGTCGTCGCCGTCCGAGGTGTCGGTGCCGTCGTCGGCGACGCCGTCGCAGTCGTCGTCCAGGCCGTTGCCGGGGATCTCGGCCGCTCCGCGGTGGATCGCCGCCACGGCGTCGTTGCAGTCCCCGTCCTGCGCGTTGACGCCGTCGCCGTCGCCGTCCCAGTTGACGTAGGTGGCGACGACGGCGTCGGCGTCGCCGTCGTTGTCCAGGTCGCCGAACACCACCAGGTTCGCGCTCGGCGCCTCGGGGAACGGGTCGTACGGCGTGTCGGCGAAGGTGCCGTCGCCGTGGCCGAGCCAGACCCAGGCCCGGCCGCCGAGCGTCAGCACCAGGTCGTCGTGGAGGTCGCCGTCGACGTCGGCGACGGCGAGCTGCTGGGGCGAGGCGTCGACCGCCGGCATCGCCGCGTCGTCCTCGAACCAGCGGTCCGCCTCCGGCCACTCGCAGAAGTAGTCGCCCACCACCTGCATCCGGTAGTTGCCGTCGCCGAGACCGCCGCCGTCGCCCTCGGCGGGGACGAAGGTGCCCCAGGCGGACTGCCCGGGGAGCAGCTCCTGCACCGCCAGGTACGGTGCGGCCGTCAGATGCTCGTAGACGATCATGTACGACTCGCGCGGCAGCAGGAACACGTTCCGGTCGGACACGTCGACCTCGAGCCACGTCTCCGGGTCGGCGGCCGAAACCTCGAGCTCGAGCGGCGGCATCAGGTTGGCGGTGCCGCGGTCCAGCCGCGGCCAGTCGCCGGGGTAGGAGTGGCCCAGCGTCTGCATCAGGCGCAGCTTCGCGGTGCCGCTGCCCGCGGCGAAGGCCACCCGGATCGCGCGCACGTGGAACGGGTGGTCCGGGACGATCTTCACCCCCTCCAGGGTGCCGGCCGGAGTGTCGCGGATGTAGCCCGAGTACTCGCCCTCCAGCTCCCACAGGGTGGCGGGGGCGAGTGTCGCGTCCCAGGCGGCGCCGCGGCAGTAGCGGTCGAACGCGGGTCCCGGCCCGAGCGGCACGTCGGTCTGCGCCTCGCCGTCGTCCGCCGCGTCGTCGGCAACCTCGGGCGTGTCGGGCTCCGCGTCGACGTCCGGCCCGGCGTCGTCGAGCTCGACGTCCGCGGCGTCGACGTCCGTGCCCTGGTCCCGCGGGCCGTCGTCGTCCCCGCAGGCGGGGGCCAGGGCGAGCGTCGCGAGCAGGATCCAGCCTCGTCGCATGTGGTGCTCCCCGGGGCCGCCGCACGGCGACCCGCTCCCCGGAGCGTGGTCCGGGGCGATCCCGCCGTCAAGTGCGGCGGCCTACAGCCCGTAGATCCACTCCTCGAGATCGGCCAGCCCGTCGCCGTCGGTGTCGTCGAGTTCGCGACCGGCGGGGTAGCCGCCGAGGTCGGCCGGGTCGCGGGTCGCTCCGCCGTCCGGGAACGGGTCGACGCCGAGGTCGCCGACGTGGTCGATGTAGCCGCCCGTGCGGTCGAGGGCGTTGCGGACCAGCAGCGCGTCGACGGCGTCGCGTTCTCCGGGAGTGCAGCCCACCTCGGACCGCACGTGCTCTTCCACCGCGAGCGGGGTCCGCAGCGCGACGGCCACGCCGGTCTGGCGCACGGCCCGCTCGACGTCGGCGACGCCGATGCCTCCGTCGTACGCCTCGAACTCCATGTGGATCGGCCGGCCCTCGTGGTGTCCGTAGGCGTAGTCCTCGTTGTTCACGTAGTCGTAGTTCGCGTCGTAGTGGACGTGCGTGTTGCCGCCGGAGGGTCCGGTGAAGCAGCCGACCCAGCGTCGTCGGGGGTCCCACGGCCAGACGTCGGGCTCCGCGGGCCACGTCGCGACCTCGTCGGTCGGCCAGGTCCCGGCGACGTGCGTCTCCGGTCCGCGCCAGCTCAGGTTGTGCAGGACGTCGACGAACTGCCCCTCGGGGTACTGGGCGGTGTGGATGTGCATGCCGCAGACCAGCGGGTTGTAGGTCACGTTGTTCGCAATCGTCACCCGTCGCGCCGCGTCGTTGACCATCGGTGTCCGGAACGACACGTTGGCATACAGGTTGCCCTCGACGAGGATCTCGTCGACGTCGAAGTCGTTGCTGCCCCCGCTGTCGATCAGCGTGCCGTAGGCGTGGCCGGCGTAGTTCAGCCCGAAGCCGACGAGGTTGTTCGACAGGGTCACGCGCCGGACGTCGCCCGCGCCGCAGGAGGAGATCGACAGCTGCTCGTCGTGGCCGAGCCCGGCCGAGCAGTGGTCGATCACGATGTCGCCCACTTCGACCGTCGCCGAGCCGCAGACGCCCAGCGGGTCGCCGCCGCCGCGCTCCGTGTCGCCCATCCGCACGCGCAGGTGCTGGAGGATCACGTCGTGGGTCACGACCAGCAGCGACACGTCGTACAGCGTGATCCCCGGCGCCGGGGCCGTCTGGCCGTGGACGCTGACGTAGGGCGAGCGGAGGTCCAGCGAGCCGCCGACGTCGATCACGCCGGAGACCCCGAACAGGACGACGCGCGGGTAGCTGCGCGCCAGGGCCCACGGCAGCGACCCCCGGCCGGCGGCCTCGTCGCCGTCGGAGCGGTCGGCGCCGAGGCGGTCGACGATCAGGATCCGCGGTGCGGGTCCGCCGTCGAGAGGCGCCTCGAAGCCGCCGCGCGTGGTCGTGTAGCCCTGGAACGGGTAGTCGCCGGTCGGGGTCGTGTCCTCGACGCAGCGCTCGCCGTCGACGTGGTAGCCCGCGTCGCAGTCCGTGACGGAGCAGGGGCCGAAGGCGCCCCAGACGCCGCCCGCGCACGCGCGGGTCTCGACGCCGGTGCCGTGCGCGACGGCGCAGGCGCGCGATTCGGTGGCGCCGTCGGTGCACGCGGGCGCCTCCCCGCACGTGCGATCGAAGGCGGCGGTCGGCGCATCGGCGAGTACGACCTTGTCGCAGCGCGCCCCGGCCTCGCCGTGGGCCACGACGAGCGTGTGGGCGCCCGCCGCGACGTCCTCGAACACCAGGCGTTCGGGCGCGCCCGGCACGTCGGAGAGCCAGGTCCACGAGCCGTCGTAGGGGTAGTCGTCGGGCGGGAAGACCCGCCGCAGGTCGGCGGCGTCCAGGCCGACGTAGAGCGCGTCCCGGTCCTCGGCCGGGGCCGCCAGGCGCAGCCACACGTAGTAGGTGCCCGCGTGCGGCGTCACGAAGGGCAGCTCGGTGCGGTGCGCCGGCAGGGCGGGCGCGGCCGGGTCCCAGATGAAGTCCGCCTCCCCCGCCGGAACCTCGATCCACGCGTTGCCGCAGGCCGGGTCGGCCAGGACGCCGTGCATCTCGGTCATCGTCCCGCGGTCCTCGCCGCTCTCGGCCTCGAGCACCACGACCAGCGGCAGTGCCGCGTCGACGTCCGCTTCGCCCGGTCCGGCGTCGTCGAGGTCGACCTCGGCGTCGGCGGCGTCGGTCCCTCCGTCCCGCGGTTGGTCGCCGTCGCCGCAGGCAGAAGCCAGCGCGAGCGTTGCGAGTGCGAGCCAGCCTCGTCGCATGTGGTGCTCCCCGGGGCCGCCGCACGGCGACCCGCTCCCCGGAGCGTGGTCCGGGGCGATCCGATCGTCAAGGGGTGCCGCCGATCGGGTGCCGCCGACCGGGCTCGCCGCCGGCGCCGGCGGCGCCGAGGCGGGTCACTCCCGGGACAGCTCGGTGGCGATGGCGGCGAGGTCGAGGTAGCGATCGTCGGGCTCGTCGTAGCGCAGCGTCATGTCGCGCGTGGCGATCACCGCGGTCCACGGCACGCCGCCGTAGATCCCCGAGCCCGTCACGGTGAACCCGCCCGCACTGTTGTCGGCGTCGTTGGAGCGCCAGCCGAAGCCGACGCCGTACCGGTCGAGGTACGAAGCGGCGACCGCGGCGCTCGCGGCGTCGCCGACCAGGAAGATCCACTTCGCCCCGGTGGCCTCCCAGTGCGACCGCAGCCCGGCGATCTCGCTCATCCGCGGCGGACAGTTGGGGCACACCGTGGTCACCACCTGGATGAAGATGCTGTGGACCGACGGGTCGCAGTGCAGCCGCGCGAGGTCGGCCGCCAGCGACTCGCCCGCGGCAACGGCCGAGGGCCAGGCCATCGGCGGCACGACGCGACCCACGCGGTTGAACTCGTACGGCCCCCCCGGGTAGCTGCAGGTGCCGCCGGTGTCGGTGCCGGCATCGGTGCCGGTGTCGGTGCCGGCATCACCTCCGCCCGCCGAGCAGTCCGGGTCGGCCGCGGTGGTCGGGCAGCGCGGGTTGCAGACGCCGTCCGCGATGCATGACCCGTAAGCCGGGTCGCACTCGGGGTCGCAGCCGCAGCCCGCGGTGCAGACCCACGTGGTGTCGCAGCCGCACGGGCAGTCCGGGTCGCAGTCGCAGTCGTAGTCGCAGGCGACGCCGAAGTTGCAGCTGCAGGTCGGGGCCGGGTCGGGGATCCAGCCGGGGTCGGTGTCGGCGTCGGCATCCGCGCCCGGGGTCCAGCCGGGGTCGGGAGCGGTGTCGGCGTCGGCCACCGGTGCGGTGTCGGTCGCGTCGGGCGTCGGCCGGACGATGCGGATCGTCTCGGGTTCCTCCGGCATGCAGGCGGCGGGCGCGACGATCATCGCCATCCACCACCCCGACCGCGCCCACCTGGTCTGCTGGTTCATCCTTCGCCTCCCGGGTCGCGGTGCTTGGTCGGGCCGCGACCGACGCGCGGCCGGCCGCTACGAGACCCGTGCCAGGAGCGCCCACGGGCGGGGGCCGGCTGTCGTCGGCGAAGGCCTCGGATTCCAGCGTTGTTCTGCGGTCCGGGGGAGAGCGTCCGGCGGCCCGCCGGCAGGGCTGCCGCGCCACGTTGCCTGGGCGCAACAGCGCCGCCGGCGGCTTTCCCGCGAGTCGTTGCCTCGAGGCAGCAGGCTTCGCCGCGGGTTCGCGGACCGGAGGGGGAGGATGATTCGGGGGGTGCGGCGCTACTGGCCGCGGGAGAGGGTCACGCGCTCGTAGACGAAGATCTCGCGGGTCGACGCGGTGATCAGGCAGGTCGAGGCGGTCTTGCGGGCCTCCAGCACCTGGCACTCGCCGATCCACTCGAACGGCAGGTCGGCCGGGACGTCCTCGTCCATGCTCTCCAGGTAGTGGTCGTTGGCGCGGATGATCTGGAACCGGTTCCCGTCGCGCACGCCGTCCTCGTAGCCGCGGTTGATGAACACGACGAAGCCCTGGCCGTTGTTGACGCGCGGTCGGAGGGTGGCGACGATCCGCCCGTCGAGGTCGGCCTCGGCGGCGCGCGGCTCGGAGACGATGAAGTTGCGCTGGATCGGACCGACGAAGTCGCCGCGCTCGATGGGGTTGATCGACTCCACCAGCTGCACCCGCGCCAGGTGCGCCTCGTGGTCGTAGGACAGGACCGAGCCGGTGCCGAGGATCTCGACGATCCGGCCGAGCCTGCGCGGCTCGTCGTCGCTGTCCTCGTCGACGTAGTCGTAGATCGTCTCCCGCACCCGGTAGATCGTGTGCTGCTGCCCCGCCTCGACCGGGAAGTCCTCGTCGAACCGGACATACAGCAGGTCGGGGAAGGCCAGCAGCATCTCGTCCTCCCAGGACGCGACGACGCGGCCGGGCGGCTGCTGCTCCTCGGGGATCTCGTCCTCGTCCAGGTCCTCGTCCGGGGCGTTCTCGTCGACGTAGCCCTCGCTGCGGTAGTACACGGTTCCGCCGGACACCCGTGCCAGCGTGGTCGGCTCGCCCCAGCTCTGGGCGCCGCCGTCGCCGCCGTCGCCGAGCCGCAGTCGGAGCACCTGTCCCGGGTAGATCCAGTGCGGGTTGGTGATCTCCGGGTTGAGGCTCCATACCTCGGGCCACAGCCACGGGTTGCGCAGATTGGAGCTGCAGATCTCCCACAGCGTGTCGCCGCGCCGGACCACGTAGCGCGCGGGCGCCGCGACGGGCCGGCCGGTGATCGAGACGCTGCCGCCGGTGCGGGCCGCCTCGCGAATCCGGGTATCCCCGCCGCCGCCGTTGACGGCGACGGTCTGGGCGCCGGCGGCCGGCGCGAGCATTGCGAGGGCCAGGAACGCGCCCCACCCGTAGATGCTGCTCATGGCTGTCGTCCTTCCGTCGTTCCGGCCGCCTCCAGGCGAGCGGCGGCGGTGGCCGCCGCTGCCGAGGAGGGATGGTCGGCGACGATGCGGCGGTACAGCTCCGCCGCACGTTCGTGGTCCCCCAACCGTTCGGAGGCCGTTCCGATCCGCAACAGGGCCTCGGCCGCCCGGGCGTGGCCCGGATGGCGGCCCGTGAACCGCTCGAACAGACCGATCGCGTCGAGGTACGCGCGGGTCTGGTAGGTCGCCTCGGCCTCGAAGAACAGCGCCAGCGCCGCCTGCGATTCGCCCAGGCCCTGGGCCAGCGCGCGTTCGAACCAGCCGATCGCTTCCTGCCACCGCTGATCGCGGTAGGCCTCCAGGCCCGCCTCGTAGGCCGGCCGCGCCGCCACGGGCGGGGCCGCGAGCGTCGCTCCGGCGACCGGCGGGGCGGGGACCATCGCGGGAATCCGCGGCACCGCACCGAAGGCCGCCGACGGGGTGCCGCCCGGGGCGGCCGTCGTTTGCGCGCTCGTCGGGGCGGGGTTGAGCGTGTGGTTCAT
>CAZMRP010000207.1:0-8120 GCA_964568275.1 uncultured Myxococcales bacterium | reverse complement strand
AGGACATGGCGGTCCACGGCTTCTTCGGCCACCGTTCGCCGACGCGCGGGGACCTCGCGCAGCGGTTGCGCAGCGCCGGCCAGTCGTTCCCCCGCGCCGCGGAGAACCTGGCGGTGGGGCCCTCGGCGGAGGCGGCCTTCACGACGCTGCTGGAGAGCCCGGCGCACCGGGCGAACTTCCTCGCGCCGGAGTACGTGCTGTTCGGCGTGGCGGCCGCCGCCTCCGGCGGTTCGCTGCTGTTCGCCGTGGTGCTCGCCGCGCCCCACCGTTGACACGCCGCCGCCGGGGTGGTCCCATTCCCCTGCCGCAGTTGCCCGCGCGGCCGGCCTCCCGGCGGCGGAGGAGGGGAACAGGTGAAGAGCCACTCGATCGACATCGCGGGACAGAAACTGTCGATCCGCAGCACCGCCACCGAATCGCACATGCGCCGGCTGGCCGACCTGGTCAACGGCCGCATCAAGGCGGTGCGGGCCGCCGCGCCGTCCGTCCCGCTGCCCACGGTCCTGGCCCTGGCCGCGATCCAGATCGCGGACGACCTGTGCGAGCTGGAGGACTTCGTCGTCCGCGAACGCCGCGAGGTCGCCGCCGAGGTGCGGCGCGTCGCCGGCGCCCTCGACAAGGGGATCGTCGCCGTCGACCGCTGGGTCGAGGCGGCCGCCAAGCCGGCCAAGAAGGAGTAGGGCCCGCCGACCCGCACGCCCGTCTGCTCGCACGGCCGGGGCGGCCGACGGGGAACCGCGGGGTCCGACGAGCCCGCCCGCGCCGCCCTACAGGACCGCGTGGATGTTGGCCGCGAGCGTCACCCCGCGGTTGGCGATGCGCACGAGACGACCGAGGTCCTGGGCGGCGATCGCCTCCTGGACGGCGCCCACCGAGGCGTCGAAGGCGTCGGTCTGCCGCCGGCCGCCGGCCGCGAGCACGTGCGCCCGGACCACGAGCCACGCCGCCTCCAGCTCCCGGGCGTGCACGGCCGCCGACCCCAGGTCGCCCGACAGCCCGTCCAGCGCCAGCTCGCGCTGCAGGTAATCCAGGTGCAACGTGTCCGGCGGCAGGCCCGACCGGTAGAACGCCACCAGCGCCGCGGTCGCTCCGGTCACCTGGTTCGCCGCGCGCGCCATCGCCAACGGGTCGTCGCGCTCCGTCGCCGACCAGCGCAGCGCGGTGACCGCCGAGCTCACGGCGCCCACGGCGGCGGCCGGCGCTCCGTCCAGCTCCGCCCGCCGGCGAGCCTCGCGCCAGGCATCCTCGACCCGAGCCGGTCCCGTGAAGGCGACGTCATCGTCACCAGCCACCAGCCGCTCGTAGACCAGGCCCGCCTCGACCCGCAGCTCCTGCAGGGGGGCCGGCATCCCACGAAGCGCCGTCGTTCCGGTCGGTTGAGTCGTTCCGCACCCGAATGCGCCGAGGATTCCGAACACGGCGATCGGGAGGGAGGTCGCTCTCCAACGCATCTCGTCCACCTCCTCTCCCCCACCCATCCCTGAGTGTCCGGACGAAGGAAGCCGGTTCATCGTTCAGTCGGACTTCGATTTTTCTTGCCAGCCCGTGCCCGGGTAAGCATACTCCGTGCCGCGAGAGCCCTGGGACCCATCCGTCATGGATGTTCGCAGATACCACCACCGAAGGAGCTACCGGTCGCCGGAAGCGGCGGCTGTTTCCGATACCGGCCGGACGCCGGCGGGACCGTGCGCGGGTCGCTACCCCGCGGTCGCCCCGAAGCTCGGCCTCGGCGGATCACCTCGGCGGGCAGAGATCAAGCGAGCAATTCCAAGGCGGTAGAAACGGTTCGCCGGAACGTCCGGCGGCTCGGGGTTCCCAGGGACGGGTCGTTCGCACGACGCGAGCGGCCCCACCGTGGTCTCCGGCCGGGATGGCTCGTCGCGGCCGGTTGCGCGCGCGGGACCTCGGACGCTCCGGCGCCCGCCCCGCACGCTGACAGATGGGAGGCGAACGATGTGGTGGGCGTACCTGTTGGCCGCCCTCGTCGCCGCCGGACTCGCCTGGGTCGTCGCCTCGGTCGTCTACAAGCGCGACCGGGACAAGACCCAGGAGGAGAAGCGCCAGGAGGCCGAGAAGCTCCTGGCCGAGGCGCGGCGGGAGGGAGAAGAGCTCAAGCGCAAGGCCGAGCTGGATGCGAAGGAGCACCGGCTGCGGGCCCAGACGGAGTTCGAGGACAAGACGCGGGTCACCCGCGAGGAGCTGCAGCGGCTCGAGGAGCGGCTGCTCAAGCGGGAGGACAACCTCGAGAAGAAGAACGACCTGCTGGCCCAGCGCGACAACGAGCTGGTCCGCAAGGAGAGGGAGATCATCAAGCGCGACCAGTCGAGCACCGACCGGGCCAAGGAGGTCGAGCGGCTCGTCGGCGAGCAGAAGAAGAAGCTCGAGCAGGTCGCGGGGCTGTCGCCGGAGGAGGCCAAGAAGCAGGTCATCGAGAAGATCACCGACGAGGCCCGCCGGAGCGCCGCCAAGGAGGTCAAGGCGGCCGAGGACCAGGCGAAGGAGGAGTCGGAGAAGGCCGCGCGCCGCATCATCGGCATCGCGATCCAGCGCTATGCGGGCGAGCACGTCGCCGAGCGGGCGGTGACCACGGTCACGCTGCCCAACGACGAGATGAAGGGCCGGATCATCGGCCGCGAGGGCCGCAACATCCGCGCCATCGAGGCCGCCACGGGCACCGAGCTGGTGGTCGACGACACGCCGGAGACCGTCGTCGTCTCCGGCTTCGATCCGCTGCGCCGCGAGGTCGCCCGCTTGGCGCTCGAGCGGCTGATCGCGGACGGCCGGATCCACCCGACGCGCATCGAGGAGGTGGTGACCAAGGCCCAGGAGGACGTCGAGAAGGCGGTGAAGGACGCCGGCGAACGCGCGGTGCTCGAGACCGGCATCGGCCGCATCCACCCCGAGCTCGTGCGCATGATCGGCGCGCTCCGCTACCGCTACAGCTACGCCCAGAACGTCCTCCAGCACTCGCTCGAGGCGTCCTACATCGCCGGCCTGATGGCCGCCGAGCTGGGCCTGCCGGTCAAGCCGGCCCGCCGCGCCGGCCTGCTGCACGACATCGGCAAGGCGGTGTCGCACGAGGTCGAGGGTTCGCACGCCGTGGTCGGCGCGCAGATGGCCCGCAAGTGCGGCGAGGAGCCGATGATCGTCAACGCCATCGGCTCGCACCACGAGGACGAGCCGCCGGAGACGCTGCTGGCCCACCTGGTGGCCGCCGCCGACGCCGTCTCCGGCGCCCGGCCCGGCGCCCGGCGCGAAACCCTCGAACGCTACGTCAAGCGCCTCGAGGACCTCGAGCGGATCTGCCAGTCGTTCCAGGGGGTCGACAAGTCGTACGCCCTGCAGGCCGGCCGCGAGGTGCGCGTGATGGTCAAGGCCGACCAGGTCGATGACTCGATGTCGTCGCTGCTGTCCCAGGAGATCGCGAAGAAGATCGAGGCCTCCTTGACCTATCCGGGCCAGATCAAGGTCACCGTGATCCGCGAGACCCGCGCGATCCAGTATGCCAAGTAGCCCGCGCCCCACGGAGGACGCCTCGTGACCGCCGACCGTCTCGTGCTCCTGCCGCCGGTCCCCGCCGGCGCCGCCCGCGTCGCCTTCCTCGGCGACGTGGTCGGCAAGTCCGGCCGACGCGCGGTCCTGGCGGCGGTCGAGCCGCTGCGACGCGCCGGCGTGGCGTTCCTGGTGGTCAACGCCGAGAACGCCTCCGGCGGCATCGGCTGCACCGCCCGCGAGGCCCGCGAGCTGCTGGCCGCCGGCATCGACGTCCTGACGATGGGCAACCACGTCTGGAAGCACAAGGACCTCCAGCCGCTGCTCGACGCCGAGCCCCGGGTGCTGCGTCCCGCCAACTTCCCCGCCGGCACGCCCGGCCGCGGGCACGCGAGCTACGACCTCCCCGGCGGCGGCCGGCTCCTCGTCGCCAATCTCGTCGGCCGCACGTTCCTCGAGCACACCGAGTGTCCGTTCCGCACGATCGACAACGTGCTGGCCGAGACCGGCGGGCCGGGTCCCGAGCCGCCGGCGGACGCGGGTGCCCGGCCGGCGGTGCTGGTCGACTTCCACGCCGAGGCCACTGCCGAGAAGCACGCCCTGCGCTGGCATCTCGACGGGCGCGTCTCCGCCCTGTTCGGCACCCACACCCACGTCCAGACCTCCGACGCCGAGCTCACGCCGCTCGGCACCGCCTACGTCACCGACGTCGGCTGCTGCGGCGCCTGGCCCTCGGTGATCGGCTTCGAACCGGCACCGGTGCTGGCCCGCTTCCGCACGCTGCGACCCCACCCGTACGTCCCGCGCGACGGCCCCGGCCGCGTGGAGGGCGCCGTGTTCGACGTCGATCCGGAAACCGGGCGCTGCCTTGCCGTGCAAACGATCCGCGTGGCATAGTGCCGCCCATGTCCCTGCCGCCCGAACGACAACTCGAAACGATCCGGCGGGGCACCGTCGACCTGATCACCGAGAAGGAACTGCTCGACAAGCTGCGCCGCGGGCGTCCGCTGACCGTCAAGGTCGGCTTCGACCCCACCGCCCCCGACCTGCACCTGGGCCACACCGTCGTGATGCGCAAGATGCGCCAACTCCAGGACCTCGGGCACACCGTGGTGTTCCTGATCGGCGACTTCACCGGCCGCATCGGCGACCCCACGGGCCGCTCCAAGACCCGCCCGCCGCTCTCCGAGGAGGAGGTGCTGCGCAACGCGGAGACCTACAAGGCCCAGGCGTTCAAGATCCTCGACCCGCAGCGCACCAGCCTGCGTCGCAACTCCGAGTGGCTGGCGCCGCTCGGCGGCGCGGACGTGGTCCGGCTCGCCGCGCAGTACACCGTGGCGCGGATCCTGGAGCGCGAGGACTTCTCCCGTCGCCTGCGCGAGAACCGCCCGGTGTCGATCCACGAGTTCCTCTACCCGCTGTTCCAGGCCTACGACTCGGTCGCCCTGCAGTGCGACCTGGAGATGGGCGGCCAGGACCAGCTGTTCAACCTGGTGGTGGGGCGCGAGGTGATGAAGGGCTACGGCCTGGAGCCCCAGTGCCTGCTCACCGTGCCGGTGCTGGAAGGCACCGACGCGCGCGAGGTCGACGGCAGGATCGTCGGCGAGAAGATGTCCAAGTCGCTCGGCAACTACGTCGCGCTCGACGACCCGCCCGAGGAGATGTACGGCAAGCTGATGTCGATCTGCGACGCGCTGATGTGGCGCTACTACGAACTGCTCTCGGCGCTGGAGGCGGCGGCGATCCGCGCGCTCCACGAGGACGTGACCGCCGGACGCGTCCACCCGCGCGACGCCAAGGCCCGCCTGGCCTTCGAGCTGACCGAGCGCTTCCACTCCGCGGAGGCGGCCCGGGGCGCCGCCGAGCGCTTCGACCGCGTCCACCGCTCCCACGAGGTGCCGGAGGACGTCGAGGAGCACCGGCTGGTTTCCGCGACGCCCCTGCGCCTGTCGCGGGCCTGCGCCCTGGCCGGCCTGGCCTCCTCCGGCACGGAGGCCCAGCGGCTGATCCAGGCCGGCGGCGTCGAAGTCGACGGCGCGCGCGTCGCCGACAAGGACGCGACGCTCGACCCCGGCCGGACCTATCTCCTGCGCGTGGGCAAACGCCGGTTCGCCCGCGTGGTGCTCGTGCCTTCCGAGACGACGTGAGGTCCCCATGCTGCGCAACACGACGGTGTTCCTCGGCCCGCTGCTCCTCGCGACCCTCGCCGCGGCTCCCGCGGCGGCCCAGCCCGGCGCCCTGACGGCGGCGGAGGCTCCGCCGGGCGGCTTCGGTCCCTGGGGCCTGCTGCTGTCCGTCAACTACGACGACGACGACGAGAACCGCCGGCTCGACAACCGGCAGAGCCCGCCGGCGGAGCAGGACGACGACCTGCGCCGCGTGCGCCCGACGCTGCCCGACGGAACCGCCACCGTGGCCCTCGAGGCGGACGGCGCGGACCGGATCCGCGTGCACGCCGCCGGCCGGCCGGTGGCCCTCCCCGGAACGCTCGCGGCGACCGAGGCCGGCGAGCTGCTGCTGGACGGCGTGGCCGCCTCCCACGCCGCCGCCGACGTGGTGCTGCGCGCCCGGTTCCTCGACGCCGCCGGGACCGAGTTGGGCCGCGCCGAGCTGCCGATCACCGTGCTCGGCGTGGCGCTGCTCGACGCCGCGAACGCGATCCTCGACCCCACCCGCGACTCGCTGCAGTTCTCCAACGAGGTCACCAACAACGACACGCTGCCCCGCGGCAACGACTGGACCGCCACCAGCCCCGACCCGGACAACCTGCGCGTCGAGGCGTGGCTGGCGCCGCTGGACGGCGCCACCGTACGGCTGCGCGCCGGCGCCCCCGGCGGGGACGCGCCCCGCGCCGAGCTGGCGCTGCCGATGGCGGGTCCCGACGACCAGGCCGCCCGCTCGCCCTTCGTCCGGCTCGTCGCGGACGCGATGGACTGGACCGCACCCGGGGTCGTGCGCCAGACGCTGCTCGCCGCCCTGCGCGACCGGGTCGGCGCGGTAGTCCGCGCCCGCGACGGCCAGGAGGGCGGCACCGACCTGCGCGTCGGCCGCCCCGGCAACGAGGACGGCCCGCAGGCCGTGCGCCTGGCGCGCTGGAACATCCACCTCCTGCGGCTCGTCCCCGGCGGACCGCTCGCTCTCGGTGTCGACGAGGAGACCGCGCTCAAGATCGCACGCGACCAGGTCGTCGCCTCGAACGAGATCTACGCCCCCTGCAACGTCACCTTCGGCGACCCCTGGGAGACCCCGATCGCCATGCCGGACCCCCCGGGGCCGACCCTGCTGGCGATCGCCGACATCGACGCGCTGAACAGCGCCGGCGGCGAGATCCGCTTCCGCGTCAACGGCGTGCCCGTCGGGCCGATCGTCGTCGGCCGCAACTGGCCGCCGCACCAGACCGCGGGGGCGATCGCCCAGGCGGTGGAGGCCGCCGGCTTCGTTCCGGAAGCCTCGGAGAACGCGCAGGTCGACCACGGCGCCGCCGGCTCCGCCGACGTCCTGGTGCTCGATCGCGAGGGCCGGCCCGTGACGATCACCACCGACGGCGAACACCCGCTGACCACCGACTCCCGCCAGTCGCTGACGATCGGGGCGGTGGACCTCACCGACCGCCTGACCGAGTTCAACAACGCGACCTCCGCCGCCGGCACCCTCGAGGAGCGCACGATGTACAAGGTCCTGGCGGACGACGACCCCGCGACGATCGACCTGTTCGTCGTCAACGGCTTCGCCGGCGGCGGCCGCCAGGGCGAGGCGTTCATCGAGCACGACCGGGGAATGGTCCGCAATGCCCTGGTGCTCGACCGCACCGGCATCCGGCAGACGCGCCAGGCCTGGACCCAGTCCCACGAGGCGGGCCACGTGCTGCTCGACGACCCGTACCACCCCGACAACTTCGGCCCCGACCGGCCGTGGATGCTGATGGACGCCGACGCGTCCCTCGGCGCCGTCGACGGCCCCAAGCGCCTGACCGACGAGGAGTGCGTGCGGCTGCGCCGCGAATCGGGCCTCCAGGCCTCGCCGCCGCTGCTCCGCCGGTGGGACGAACGGCCGGCGGACGGGCTGCTCGAGCCCGAAGACGTCGCGATCGAGCTCGGCTATCCCCGCAGCGATTCCGGCACGGCGCAGGCCGTTCCATAGCCCCGAGCGGAACGGGAAACCGCTCCGCGGCCCCCGGCGAACCTCGGCCTTGTCGTTCCGGTCAGTGCGCGGCGGCGCGCTCTTCCTCGTAGCGCGCCTTGGCGCGCGCCGTCGTGGTGCGGATCAGCTCGTTGGCCCGGCTCTGATCGAGCTCCAGCCTGCGGCCCAGCTCGTGAAGCAGCTTCAGCTCCTCGTCGGTCTGCACCCCGTCGATGTAGGTCACGAACACCGCCTGCTGCAGCAGCAGCACCTTGTCGACCTCGGCCAGGCCCCCGAAGTCGAGCTGGTCGAGCGCGCGGCGGGTCTTGGCCCACTCGCGGATGCGTCCGGCATCGTCGCCCACCACGCCGTAGGCGTCGAGCAGCGTCTCGATGACCTCCTGCTCGTCGTCGCCCACCCGCCCGTCGGCCCACGCCGTCGCGATCAGCGCCTGGATCGTCTTCTCGGTGGTCGCGTCCATCGTTGCCTCCCCTGGGACCCGGCGGCCG
>CAZMRP010000206.1:0-8144 GCA_964568275.1 uncultured Myxococcales bacterium | reverse complement strand
CGCCTGCGCCGGCTGGTGCTGGCCGAGGCCGGGGCGCTGGCGGCGGAGCGGGCGGCGCCCGAGGACGTGGCCCGGCTGCGGGCGCTGGCCGAGGCGGCGACGGACGACGCGGACGACCCCTGGCGCCAGGACCTCGAGTTCTTCCGCCTGCTGGTCGAGACCAGCCACAGCCTGGTGGCGGTCTGGCTGTTCAACACCTTCGCCCGCGCCTTCGCCGGCCTGATGGAGCGCCTGCCGGGGCTGTGGGTGCAGCAGGCCGGCCTGCGCCGCACGTGGGTCGGCCTGGTGCGCGCCGTCGAGCGGCACAAGCCCGACGAGGCGCGCCGGATTCTCGAACGGTACTACGCGGCAGTCGACCGCATCGTGCGCCGGCGGATCGAGCCGACCGGCGAAAGGAGGTAGAGCGATGGAACGTCCGTTGTCCCTGGTGACCGGTGCGTGCGGCTTCATGGGAACGCACATGTGCGAGGTGCTGGCGGAGGCCGGCCATCGGATCCGGGCCACCGACCTGCCCGCGGCCCACGAGAAGGACGACCGGGCCAAGGGCCGGTTCCCGTCGGTGATCGACCGCCTCGGCGTCGAGTTCGTCCCGGGCGACTTCACCCGTCCCGGCGACCTGGCGGCGCTGGTGCGCGACGTCGACTACGTGTTCCACATCGCCGGCGTGTTCTCCTACTCCGCCTCCTGGGCGCTGCTGCGCCAGGTCAACGAACGGGGCACCGAGGCGTTGATCGACGCGGTGCTGGCCCACAAGAAGGCGAAGCGCTTCGTGCAGTGGGGCGCCGGCGGCGTGTACGGCCTCCCCTCCTATCGGCCCGAGCGGCCGTTCCGCGAGACCGACGCCGTGCTGCCCGGCAACGACTACATCCGCTCCAAGTGGCTGGCCGAGTCGGCGGTGATGCGCGCCCAGGGCCGCGGCCTGTCGTGGGCCATCATGCGCCCGACCACCGTCTACGGCCCCCGCGCCATCTACGGCTCGGGGCAGATGATCCTCGGCGCCGCCGGGATGAAGGTCGCCGCCGCCCCCAAGAACTTCACCGGTCGCATCCCCTGGATCCACGTCCGCGACGTGTGCCGCGCCGGGCTCCACCTGGCGACGACCAAGGGCGCCGAGAACCGGATCTACAACCTCAACGACGACACGCAGATGTCGACCGTCGAGTTCTTCCGCACGATGGCCGGGCTGACCGGAGCCAAGTTCGTCGAGCTGCCGGCGGTCCCGATCGACCAGCTCAAGCCCGCGCTCCACGGCGTCGCCGGCGTGATGCAGAAGATCACCGGCCTGCTCGGCGTCCCCTCGCCGCTCGAGGCCGACACGGTCGACTACCTCAACGAGGACTACCAGTACGCCAACGACGAGCTGAAATCGACCGGCTTCAAGTTCCAGTACCCGGACGCGCGCGACGGCCTGCGAGACACGCTGCGCTGGTACCGCGAGAACGGCTGGCTCGACGGCTAGGAGCCGCCGCAGGAGGAGCACCATGAACCACGAACCACGGCAACCCAACGGCGAACGCTGGACCTACGAGGCGCTGTGCCTCGCCCGCCCCGAGGACCTCGAGGAGGTCATGCGCTGCGGCAACACCCCCGACCTCGGCAAGCTCAGCGGCTGGGAGTTCCGCGGCTACAACACCCCCGAGGCGCTGGCGCTGGTCGGCCTGAAGAAGTTCAAGAAGGGCTTCTACCGCGCCGACCCGTCGCGGCCCCACCACCAGGGGATCCAGGGCTACAACGTCGTCGAGGTCCAGAACCGGCTCGGCGAGCCCTGGATCGACGTCGAGCAGGGCGGCAAGCCCAAGCGCATCGGCTGGTACGAGGCGCGCAAGGTCGACCTCGCGGACGACCACAACAAGTACCCCAACGCGATCCTGATCAACTACGGCGCCTCGGACAAGAACTTCAAGGGCGACCCCTCGCGCCTGCTGCGCGACTACCTGGTCCAGGTCTACCCCGACAACCCCGACCTGTACATCGGCAAGGCCTTCATCCCCATCGGCCCGCTGCGCCTGCCGATGGCCTACTTCGTCCTCGAGCGCCACAACCCGTCGGACCTCGGCGCCTGAGACGGCGCGCCAAGACCCAGGGGCGAAGGCGCGCGCAAAGACGCAAAGACGCGGGGCGGGGGGCCGGGCGGCGGCGGGGGACGCTCCCGGCCGACGGCCGACGACGTCGCCCCGAGCGACCTCAGTACCGTCCGGGCCGCAGCCGGCCTGCCGGCACCTCCGCGTCGTAGGGATAGCCCGCGCGGACCCAGAAGCCGTAGACCGGCTCGTCGGTGAACGTCACGCGCTGCACGTACTTCGCGCTCTTGTACGCCAGCAGGCGCGGCACCACGACGCGCAGCGGGAAGCCGTGCGACAGCGGCAGCGTGTGCCCATCGACCCCGTACGCCAGCATCGTCGCCGGCTCGGTCGCCACCGCCCGCGGCAGCGACTCGTTGTACCGCTCGTCGACCGTGTAGAACGCCACGTGCGTCGCCGACGGCAGCGGCCGCACCAGCTCCGCCAGCGTCGACAGGTGCACGCCGTTCCACGGGACGTCGTAGATCGACCACCCCTCGACGCAGTGGAAGTCCATCACCTGGTCCAGCCGCGTCAGGTCCAGCAGCTCCTCGAAGGTGAAGTCCCGCGGGCGCTCCACCAACCCGTCCACCGTCAGCCGCCACTCGGCCAGGATCCTGCGGATGTCCTGCGGATCGACCGTCCGCTCGCCCCACCCGTCGAAGATCGGCGAGTCGCTCGTGCTGCCCGGCTCGAAGGTCAGCTTCCCGGCGCCGCCGTCGCGCCCCGCCTCCGCCGCGTCGAGCGCGCCGTCGGCCGCGGTGTCGACGGGCGGAACGTCGTCCACCCCGCCGTCGGCGCCGTCCGCCGGCGGCACGTCCTCCGGACCGTCGGGAGAGCCGTCCAGCGCGGCGCAGGCCTTGAGCAGCGGCGACCCGAGCGCCAGCACGGTGCCCTTGCCCAGCCACTCCAGCAGCTTGCGCCGTCCGACGGTCCGCTCCGAGATGAAGGGGGGAACGCGTGGAGGCATCACAGGCACCTTCCCGTCGGTCCGTGCGACCGACGATGGATGCATGCGCACGGACCGCCGCCCCGTCAACCGCGAGGTCGCTCGGGACGACGCCGGCGGCTGCCCGCGACGAACCGCTGGGCGACGCGACGGATCTTCGTGGCCGCGGACTGGCGTTCCGCGGCCGGGCCGCGATAGGCTGCGCCGTCATGCGCTCCCGCCGAACCGCTCTTGCCCTTGCCGAGCCGTCCCTGCGACCGCGCCGCTCCCTCGGCTGGGCCGCTCTGACGTGCCTGCTGCTCGCGGGCTGCCCGGCGACGCACACGGGGGTCGGACCCATCGAGCCCGGCGAGTCCGTCGAGCCCGCAGAACCCGGTGAGCCCGACGAACCCGGTGCGCCCGACGAACCCGGCGAGCCCGACGAACCCGGCGAACCCGGCGAACCCGGTGCGCCCGACGAACCGGCAGAACCGGTCGTCGAACCGGGCTTTCGCGGGGGGGACGACGACCTGCTGCTCGCGACGCTGTGCGAGGCGACGCCGACGCGCTGGGAGCGCAACGCTCGCGGGACGACGATCAGCTTCCGGCTCACCTTCGAGGACGGCTCCCAGGCGGCCTACAAGCCGGAACAGACCATCGGCCACTCGAACTGGGAGGCCGAGGTCGCCGCGTACCGGCTGAGCCGGCGGCTGGGAATCCACCGCGTGCCGCCGTCGTGTCCGCGGCGGGCGGCGCGCGACCAGCTCTTGGAAGCGGAGGGGGCGACGCCGGACTTCCGCCGACGGGTCGAGGAATCGGTCCTGTTCGGCGGCGACGGCACGGTGCTCGGCATGGCGATGCACTGGGTGCCCGACCTGCAGGGGATGCAGGAGTACGAGAGCGACGGGGACTGGCCGACCTGGCTGGCGCAGGGCAACCGGATTCCGGATGGCCGCCGGGAGGACGCGGCGGCACTGTCGGACATGCTGCTGCTGGACTGGCTGACGCTCAACACCGACCGCTGGACCGGCGGCAACGTGCGCCGGGCCGGGGACGCCGACGGCCCGCTGGTGTTCATCGACAACGCCGCGGGCTTCGGCGCCGAGGCGGGGACGGGGCGGGTCTGGCCCTACTTCCGCTGGGTGCAGCGCTTCCGCCGCACGACGCTGGAGCGGCTGCGGGCGCTGGACGACGCGGCGCTCGACGCGCTGCTGTTCGACGTGTTGACGGTCGACCAGCTGGACGGGCTGCGGACGCGGCGCGACCGCGCGCTCGGCCGGGTCGACGAGCTGGTCGAGCGGTTCGGGGACGCGAATGTCTCGTACTTCGAGTAGGGCGGCGCCGAGGTGAGCGGCGACGGACCGGCGGTGGGGCGCTGGCGGCGGGCGCTGCGGTTCGTGGCGGACGTGCGGCCGGGCGAGTGGACGCTGGCGCTGTCGTTCGCGGGCTACTTCTTCCTGGTGATCACGACGTTCTGGATCCTCAAGCCGCTGCGCACCTCGCAGTTCCTCGGCGCGCTCGGGGCCAAGCACCTGCCGTGGGCCCGGCTGGTCACCGCCACCCTGGTGCTGCCGCTCGGGGCGCTGCTGGCCTGGCTGTCGACGCGCGTGCCCCGGCGTACGCTGCTGCTGGGGGTGGCGGGGACCTTCGGCCTGGGCCACCTCGCGTTCTGGGCGCTCGACCCGCTGGTGCCGCCGGTCTGGATCCACGTGCCGTTCTACTTCTGGGTCGACCTGTTCGTGACGGCGAGCGTGGCGCTGTTCTGGAGCTTCCTCAACGAGCACGTGACGGCGGAGTCGGCGAAGCGGCTGTTCGGCATCATCGGCGCCGGGGGCATGCTGGGCGGGATCCTCGGCAGCGCGCTCGCCGGATTCCTCGCCCCGGTCCTCGGCGGACGGCAGCTCCTGCTGCTGACCACCGTGCCGACGGCGGCGACGTTCCTGGTGATCCTGTGGCTCGACCGCCGGCTGCGCCGGGCCAAGGCCGAGGCGACCGCCGCGCGGCCGGCGGACGCGGAGCCGGCGCTGCGCACCGCCTGGGACGGCCTGGCGATGGTGGTGCGTTCGCCGTACCTGCTCGGCATCCTCGCGATCGTGACCGCCTACGAGGTCAGCTCGGTGATCGCGGACTACCAGTTCAGCGCGCTGGTCGGGGCGGAGTTCCCCGGCAAGGCGCTGGGCGACGCGCGCACGGCGTTCCTCGGCCGGTTTTCGCTGGCCACCGGCCTGTTGGGCCTGGCGATCCAGCTGCTGGCGACGAGCGCCGTGCAGCGGCGGCTGGGGCTCGGCGCCGCGCTGGCGGTGTTGCCGTTGGCGCTGCTGCTGGGCGCGGGGGTGTTCATCGCGATCCCCGGGCTGGTCGGCGCCGCGCTGTGGTTCGGGGCCGACGCCACGCTCAACTACGGCATCCACCAGTCGTCCAAGGAGGCGCTCTACGCGCCGACCTCGGTCGCCGTGAAGTACCGGGCCAAGGCGTTCATCGACATCTTCGGCGTGCGGCTGGCCAAGGCGCTCGGAGCGGCCGTGGTCTGGCTGCTGCTGGCGGCGGAGCTGCCGGCCCGCTGGCAGGCGGTCGCAGCGGTCGCGGTCGCGCTGCTGTGGCTGGCGGCGATCCGCGCGACCGCGCGGCGTTTCGCGGAACAGGAACCGCGCCCGTAGGACGCGCGACGCTCCCGTCGGCGCCTGCATGTTCGCGACGCGCCGCGACCCGATGCCGGGGAACGCCGCCTTGAGCCGCCGGACTAGGTCGTCCGGGGATTCCGATCTTCGGGTACGACCGGAAGGTCCACGATCACGAGGGCGACGAGGCTGTGGCGGAAGGGCACCCCTTACCGCCTGCGATACACCTCGCGTCGATGCCCCACCTTCACCACGAACACGACCAATACGTCGCCGCGAATCTGGTACAGCAGGCGATAGTCCCCAACGCGGATCCGCCAAACGTCGGCAGCCCTGCCGTGCATCCGCTTCGCCCCCGGAGGGCGCGGGTTCTGGGCCAGCCCGTCAACGGCCGCAGCGAGCCGCCGCTGGATCCCACCGTCCAGGGCCTGAAACTCCCGCCAAGCCGCGGGCGACCACTCGACCCGATACGTCACGCGCTACCCCAACCCCAACTCGCGCTTGACTTGTTCCCACGGAACCGGCTTCTCGCCGCTCACCTCGAACTCTCGGATCGCACGGTCGGCGTCCGCCGCGTCCTCCAGATCCTCCAGGCGCTCCAGCATCCGCCGGTACCGAGCCGCCGACAGCAAAACGTAGGCGTTCCGACCCTTCCGTCGAATGAACACCGGGCGCCCGCGGGCCAGCCGTTTCAACGCTCCACTCAGCTCGGCCGCTTCCTGACTGCTCGCACGGGCCATCGTCGCACCTCCACCGCCGAGGATGGGCTGGAATCCGTTCATCGTCAACCGGGCGGCTTCGAGACCGCGCGACTTCGACTCAGGCGCCCTCGAAGGGCGACGGCCACGGCGAGTTCGGCGCGATCGGGACCTCCTCGATTTCCGTCGACTTGACCCGGACCGGATTCTCGGGCTGCCCCAGGTGACGTTCCGTTCCGACATGCGGCGCCGCCGGGCGATGAGGGTGGACGGCTTCACCATCACGAGCACGTCCTCAGCAGGAAGGTCCGCCTGCAACGCCGCCAGCGCCACCCCGTCGGCGTCCAGCGAGCCGATCGACCGGTCGTCGGTGCCGAGGCCGAAGGCCGCGCGGAAGTCCTGCGCCATCGGACCCATGTGCCGGCCGCCGTTGGACTGTGCCGCATACCTCCAGGTGTAGATCGGCAACTCGGCCAACCGGGCCAGCACCTCGTCCGGATCCACCGGCTCCAGGTCCCGCTTCGCTGCACGGTCGCTCAGGCTGTGCCAGTCGCTTTCGCCCGGCCCGATCCACACCCCGGTCGACAGGTCGGCCTTGGTGTAGAAGTAGAAGCCGCCGGAGGCCCGCGCGACGAACTCGTCGGCGTCCTTGCAGGCCACGGTATCGTCGGTCGAGTCGCCCCAAGCGAAGCAGCCGTGGTACTTCGCGTAGGCCTTGCGGCCGGCAGCAAAGGAGTAGTAGCCCTGGGCGGTGTTTCCGTAGCCGCCCGGCACCGTGGCGTATTCACCGGTCGCCTGGTTCTGGGAGCCGCCGGCGACCGTCGCACCGACGTTGTCCGCGGTGTCGCCGTCGCCGCCGCCGACGGTGGCGCCGGCCGCTTTGACACGCCCCGCCGCGGGGCGCAGGATGACCGGGCGTCGCGGACGCGGAGGCGCAGGTTGCCCGACACGGTCCGGTGGATTCGGCGGCACGTTCCGTGGGCCGGCGCCCTGCTGGTTCTCGGGTGCGCGCGCGGTACCGCGGCGCCGGGGTCGACCGACGGCGGCGGAGCCGCGACCGGCCGGGCCGAGCCCTCGGCCGCCGTCGTCGCGGAGGACGTCCCCAAGACCTATGCGACCACGAGCGCGGCGACGGAGCGACGGGCCGACGCGGCTGCGGCGGACGGCGACGAGTCGACGGAGGCCGGAGCGCACGTCGCGACAGACGCCGGGCCGGGGATCCCGCCCCAACCAATCGGTGCCGACGGCTGGGTGGTCTGCGTCGAGCCGCCGCCCGGGATGGCCTGCATCCCCGGCGGACCGTACCTGCGCGGGGACGACCGCGGGGAGAACGACGAGCGGCCCGCGGCGGAGGTGGAGGTCTCGACGTTCTACCTCGACCGGTACGAGGTGACGAACGCGGAGTTCCGACGGTGCATGGAGGCCGGGGCGTGCCGGCTGCAACACCACTACCCGCACTTCAACGACCCGGCGCAGCCGGTGGTGGCGGTCGACTGGCACGGGGCCCGGGACTACTGCGCCTGGGCCGGCAAGCGGCTGCCGACGGAGGCGGAGTGGGAGAAGGCGGCGCGGGGCGGCGACGGGCGTCCCTACCCGTGGGGCGCGGAGCCGCCGACCTGCGAGCGGGCGATGTACCGCGGGTGCGAGCCCGAGTGGGCCCGGCCGGTCGGCTCGTTCCCGGCGGGCCCGCGGGGCGTCTTCGACCTCGGCGGGAACGCCTACGAGTTCGTGCAGGACTGGTACGCCCCCTGCTATCGCGGCTGTTCCGGCGAGTGCGGGGACGCCTGCTTCGGTCGCGACCCGCGCGGACCGTGCGGCGGGGCCGACGAGTGTCCCGGTC
>CAZMRP010000205.1:0-8148 GCA_964568275.1 uncultured Myxococcales bacterium | reverse complement strand
GGCGAGGGCGGTTGCCGCGAGGCGCCCGGCGGGCGCGCCGTACGGCGACCGCCGCTCACACCGCTGCCGCGGCCGACACTCAGGACACTCACCCCGAAGGCTCCGTCGTTGCTGTGTCATTTCCCCCACCATGCCGGGCACGCCGCCCAAGGTCAAGTCCGAAGCGCCGGGAAACCGCGCGGCGGGCGCCGGTCACTCGGGAAGCACCGGCAGGCCCCACAACGCCACCGCGGCGTCGTACTCGGCCTGCGGGAGCTGGACCAGCAGCACGTCGTCCAGGCGCTCGAGCGCCAGCAGCAGCTCGAGCAGTGCGCCGCCGTCGAGCGCCGTGCAGCCGATGGTCGGAACGCCCGCGCCGCTCCACAGGTGCAGGAAGATGCAGCTCCCGCCGCCGGGAACCGGCGTCCCGCCGTCGAGCAGCCCGTTGTGGTCGATCGGCGCCAGCAGACGGTACAGGTCGTCGGCGCGGAGCATGTTCTCCCAGGAACTCCAGTCCCGCACGACCTCGGTCGTCTCGAGGAGCTTGTTGTAGTGGGACGACACCGGGTCGTCGACGCAGATCGTGTGCGCGGTGGACCGGCGGTAGGGCAGCGCGAGTCCCGCGGGCGGGTCGGCGTCGTAGCCCATCACGGGGCCGAGGCGGAAGATCCCGGCCGGGGCCGACCCGTCGCCCTCCGCCTTGACGTTCGTCGCGGCGGGCGGGGGCTGCGTCAGCCCGCGTCCCCACGACAGGCCGGTGCGGCCCACCTCGGCCGGCCACGGACCCAGCACCGGCACCCAGCCCGCGCCGTCCCGCGCGAATAGCGCCAGCCGCGCGCCGGGGTCGCGCCACGACGGGGTGACGACGACGACGAGACGGGACACCGTCGCCAGCGCGTCCGCCGTCGGACCGTCGAGCGGCGGCAGGAGGTCCGGGTCGGCATCGGCGTCGGCATCCGCGTCCGCATCGGCATCCGCAGCGCCGTCGGCGGCGGCGGCGTCCGTGTCCGCCTCGGTCGCGGTTTCCGGCTCGGCGTCGGCGGCGGCGGCGTCCGTGTCCGCGTGGACTTCGCCGTCGGCGTCGGGCTCGAACGTCGCGTCCGGGTCGCAGGCCGTGAAGGCCCCGGCCGCGAGCAAGGCCGGGGCGAGCAGCAGAACGGTGTTTGCGTTCCGGGTGGCGGCTTTCACGATGTTCCTCCCGTTCGCTCCCCCGGCGAGGATAGGAGCCGCCGCACCGTCGCGCAAGGCCGGCGCCGGGACGAGGCGACGCGACACGGTCGTCGCCGAAGCACAACGGTCCCCCCGCTGACCCTTGCGCCGCCCCCCGGGCCGTTCCATGCTTCCCGGCGGCGGTGAAGGGAGGCCCGATCCGGGCGACGGTGTCGGGCGACGCCGCGCGAGGTGTCGAACATGCGCTGGTGGATTCCGGTGCTCGGCGGCCTCGCCGTCGGCCTGGCCTGCGGTTCGCCGGCGGCACCCGCGGACGCGGACGACGGGGAGTCCGCCGACGACGCGGAGCGCTTCGACACGGCGCTGGAGCCCGACGCGGAACCGGAGGCCGACGCCGCGGAGGTTCCCGCGGAGGCGGACGGCGAGGTGGAGCCTTCGGACGCCGGTGGCGACCCCGACGCGGGCCTCCCGACCCTCTGCCCGGACCTCGCGTACGGCGCGCGCCAGGACGAGCTGCTCGTCTTCCGCGCCGACCCGGAGGTCTTCGACGATCGGCTGACCGAGCTGCGGGACCACCTGGCGCACGAGTCGAGCCACCCGTGGCAGGAGCTGCGCAACGAGACCACCGGCTTCGTCAACCGCGTGGCGCTGCGGCTCGAGGCGGGCCGGCGGGGACTCGCGGGGGGGATGACGCCGGCCGAGGCGGCCCCGCTGGTCGAATGGCTGGCCGAGCTGCTGCTCGAGAAGGTCGGCTCCGGCGGGACCGTCGGCCCGTGGGCCGCGACGAACGACGTCTACCACCCGGCGAACAGCAACGCGGCCGGGGTACTCGGCCTGAGCCTGCACCGCTACGGCGCGGGCTGGCCCTCCGCCACGCGCGGCGCCGTGCGCCGGCTGCTCGAGAACGCCAGCTGGCCCTCGCGCGACGAGAACCCCGGTCGGCTCCAGAACGGCTCGATGGCGCTCGTCGCCGGCAAGCTGCTCGCCGGCGAGGCGCTCGGCGCCGAGGGCGTCGGCGAGACCCTCTGGCTCGAGGGCCGCGAGGCGCTCGACGGCATCGTCCGCAACACGCGCGTCCGCGCCTCCCGGGAGATCAACTCGCCCTCCTACAGCCACTTCTACGTCCCTCCGCTGCTCTGGCTGCAAACGCTGACCGACGGGCACTTCCAGACCCGGGCCAAGTCGCGGCTGCTGCTGGAGTTCGTGCTGGTGGTCCACGGGCACCTGTCGCTGCCCGGCGGCGCCGTCCTGCCGCCCCGCTCCCGCGACTACGCCCGGGGCACGACCGACGGCCGCAACGACAGCCTGAGCGCGCTGACCTGGCTGCTCGTCGGGGACGCCGCGATCCCGCGCGAGGAGGTCCGGGCCGGCAACGTCTTCGCCCACACCGCCGCGATCCCCGACCCCGACGCCTACGCGGTCCCCTGCGTCGTCCGCTCGCTGTACCTCGACAAGGGCGACGGCTACACCTTCTGGACGCGGATGGAGGCCTTCAACGCCCCCGACAGTTCGGCCGTGGGCGGCTGGTACGAGTTCGGCGACGGTCGCGTCTTTCCCTGGGCGACGGTCGTCCTCCCCGGGGGCGTCGCCGCCCTCGGCGCCAGCTTCGGCGGGTTCCAGCAGCGCTGGCCGATCGGGAGCGGCGTGCAGCTCCGCGACGACGCCGGCGCCCACGCCGTGCTCTACCACTACGAGCCGCACACCGAGGCCGACGTCTCGAACGGGTGGCAGGGCCGCGGCACCGACCCGGACGGCCTCGAGACGCCGACCAGCGAGTACTACCAGTACGAGCGGATGATCTACCACCGGACGATGATCACGATCTGGGTTCCGCAGGACCGGACCTACCCCGACACGCGCGCCTTCCTGCCCGACGCCGCCGCCCACGGCGGCGAGCTCGAGCGCCGCGACGCGTGGTACTGCTGGCGCATCGGCGGCGCCTACCTGGCGTTCCGCCCGCTGGGGCCGGTCGCCGCGCGCCGCGGCGACACCTACGTCCGCCTGAACGGCGCCTCGGGCCACGTGCTCGAGCTGGCCCCGCGGGACGACTACGCGTCGCTCGCGGCCTTCGCCGACGACATCGCCGCCCGCCCGTTCGCCTGGAACGGCCGCGACCACGTCGTGGAGTTCGCGGCCCGCGGGCGCGACGGCGAGCTGCACCCGCTCCGACTGGTCTTCGCGCCCGAGGGACGTTCCACCGACGGCGTCGCCCGCTCCAACGCCAGCGTCCTCGACCGCGGCCTGCTGCAGTCCCCGTTCCTCGCCTGGGACGACGAGGCGCTCACGATGGACCTCGAACGGGCCGGCTACGGCGCGCTGCACCACGACTGGCGCGCCGGTACCGTCACCGAGTAGCGGCTCACCGCCGCAGCAGGCCCCGGTAGCCGTCGCAGAGCTGCACGCTCGACATGCCCTGCGGCACGGTGTTGGTGAACACGAATCCTCGAAGATCGCCGGGTCGTCGCTGTCCCACCGCTCCAGCCCGGCCGCGCCGTGTCACGCCGCGGTCACCGCCGCGAGGCCGAGCTGCGGCTCGACCCGGCCGCGCCGGCCGCATGGTACAATCGCCGCCGTGAAGCGGTCTCCGTCCCTCGCGCTGTCCGTCCTCCTGCTGGCCCGTTGCGGGGGCGACCCGTCGCTCGACGACGTCTCGGACACCCTCGACCGCGCCGAGGCGACCGACGAGACCGCGCACGGCGATGCCGATGCCGACGCGGACGGCGCGTCGGCCGAGGACGGCGAGGTCGACGTCGACGCCGAGGTCGGGGAGCCGGCCGACGGCTCCGAGCACCCCTGCCTCGACCCCGGCCCCCACGCGGCGGACCCGACCGTCTCGATCGGCGACGGCGTACCCGTGCTGTCGGGCGGGGCGCTCGCGGACGGCCGGTTCGAGCTGACCGCCGTCGTGCTGTACCCCTGGACCGCCGTCAACGACCGCGTCACGCGCTTCGTCGCCGACGGCAACGACGGCACCGGCGGGGCCGTCGTCTTCCGGGACGGGGCGTGGGGTCTGCGGGCGCGGCTGGACCTCTACCTCGGCCTGTCGCTCGCGACCACCGGCGGCGTCGAGCTCGACCTGGCGACGACGCTCGAGGTCGCGGGCCCGTTCGCGACGGAGGGCGACGCCGTCTCGACCGCGCCGGGCGCGTGCACCGTCGTTTCGACCGCGGACTGCGAGCCCGGCGGCCCGCTCCGCTACGAGGCAACGACGGACGTCGTCGCGGTCGAGGTCCTCTGGACGAAGGACTGCATCATCTCCCTGTTGCCGCCCAGCTACCGTCACTACACGGGGATGTGGCTCGTGGGCGACGTACCGATCGTGCTCCGCTTCTCCCGCGCGACCCGCTGACGCGGACGAGCCATGCTCCGCGCGCGCGAGCTCACGGTCCTCCGGGCTCCCGCGTGTCGGAGCCGCCGGCGCCGGGACCCTGCCCGGTCGTCGCGTCCGCCGGCGCTCCCTGGAAGCGCCGGAACAGCCGGCGGGTCGCCCAGCGCAGGAACGTCGGCACGTACTCCGCGCCGGCGAAGTACGCGCCGGCGAGGAACGTGAGGTGGGAGATCCCGTACATCACCGGCCCGCCCACGACGACGAGCCACGGCTGCTCGAGGCGCCAGGCGAGCCAACCGAGGAACAGGATCACGGGCCAGCAGATGACGTAGCTGAGCACCGCGAGGAAGATCCCGAACCACACGCGCCGGGTCGGGCGGCGCTTGAGCGCGCCGAGCTCCACGGGCTGCTCCAGCGCGCGGCGGACGTACGCCGTCCGCGCCAGCCGCTCGAGGATCCTCCGTCCGCAACCCACGTCCGTTCCGCTCCCGTCGGTCAGCCGTCCCGCGCCGGGCGGGGCTCGAAGTGCCGCATCGCGGCGAGGAACGACGGCAGGTGCCGCAGCAGGTAGCCGAGGCTGCGTCGGTGCTGCCACAGGCGCCGCCGGAAGGTCCGCCGCCAGGCCGGGTCCGAGTAGAACCGCTTGACGTGCCAGTTGTACAGGTCGTCCAGCCGCTCGCGCGACGGCAGCGTCTTCGGCAGGAACACGAAGTGCAGGCAGTTCATCAGCCGCCAGTCCTCGGTGAGCTCGCCCTCCGCGGCCAGGTCGTTCCAGATCGGCGCGCCGGGAAACGGCGTGAACTTGGTCATGTTCATGTCGTCCAGGCCGAGCGACAGGACGAAATCGCTGGTGGCGCGGATCGAGGCCTCGGTCTCGCCCGGCAGCCCCATCATGAACAACCCCTTGACGCGCAGGCCGCGCGCCTTGATCCGCTCCACCGTGGACCGGACCTCCTCCAGCTCGACCCCCGCCTTGTGCCGGACGAGCAGCCCGGGGTCGCCCGATTCGATGCCCAGCGACACCATCAGGCAACCTGCCGCCTTGAGCAGCTCGAGCAGCTCGTCGTCGACGTGGCCGACGCGCACCGCACAGTTGAACTGCATCCCGAGCGGCCGGGCGACCAGCAGGTCGCAGAGCGCGGCGATCCGCCGACGGTTCAGCGTGAACAGGTCGTCGTAGATGTTGACGTGGCGCACGCCGAAGCGCTCCCGCAGGTGGCGCAGGTGCTCGTGGATGTAGTCGGCGGAGTTGAAACGGTAGCTGCGGCCGAACACCGAGCGGTCGCAGTACGAGCACTGGTAGGTGCAGCCGCGGCTGGTGGACATCGTCGCGCCGGGCGCCTGGACGTAGCTGAACAGCGGCAGCCGGTAGCGGCGCGGGAATCCGCGCAGCGCCGCGTACTCGGGAAACGGGAGCCGGTCCAGGTCCGGCAGCGGCGTGCGGGGCGGGTTGACCACGAGCCGTTCGCCGTCCCGCCAGATCAGCCCGTCGATCGACCCCGGCGCGCCGCCCGCCGCCAGCTCCGCCAGCGTCTGCTCGCCCTCTCCCGGGCAGAGGTAATCGATGGCGGGGAACCGCTCCAGCAGCAACGCGCCCAGCGCCGAGACGTGCACGCCGCCGAATGCGACCCGCACCTCCGGCGCGGCGGCCTTGAGCGCCACCGCCATGTCGTTCCCGTCGAGGAACCCGGAGGTCGTCGCGGAGAACCCGACCAGGCTCGGCCGGAACCCGACGATCTCCCGCAAGCGCTCGTCCGGCTCCGCCGGCGCGTCGGGCCCGAGCTCGTCGAACACCGCGACCTCGTGCCCCTCGCGCTTCAGCCAGGCCGCGATCGACAGCAGCCCGAGCGGCGCCATGCGGTTGGCGACCGCGGTGATGTCCCGTTGGCCGGGCACCCAGTTCGAACCAACGGGATGGACGAGGGCCACGCGCACGCGCGGCAATATAGCAGGTCCGCCCGGAGCGCGTCCCTTGACCGTGGGCGGGACGGCTGTTATGCGTTTGCCCGCGGCGAAACCCATGCGCGTACACCTCATCTACCCCGCCTGGCCCAAACTGCCCCAGCAGACGCGCTTCGACCTGCCGCCGCTGGGGCCGATCCAGGCCGCGGCCTGCCTGCCCGACGACGTCGAGGTCGCGGTGACCGACGAGAACGTCGAGCCGGTCGACCTCGACCGCGAGGCCGACCTCGTCGGCATCTCGATGATGCTGACCTGCCAGACGCCCCGCGGCTACGAGCTGGCCGGGCAGCTCCGCGCGCGCGGACGCACGGTGGTGCTGGGAGGCCTGGCCGTGGCGCTGCACGAGGCGGAGGCGCAGCGCCACGCCGACGCGATCGTCGTCGGCGAGGCCGAGGGGGTGTTCGACCGCGTGGTGCGCGACCTGGCGGCCGGCCGCCTGCAACCGACCTACCGCGCCGACCCGCGCCCCGACATGCGCCTCGTGCCCCACCCGCGCCGCGACCTGCTCGACAAGCGCCGCCACTACACGCACAAGGGCTGGGAGCTGGTCGACCTCGTGGAAACCTCCCGCGGCTGCCGCTTCAACTGCGCGCCGTGCTGCACGCCGTTCCTCGGCGGCCGCGTCCACCGCGTCCGGCCGCTGGACCGGGTGCTGGAGGACCTCCGCCGCTGCTCCCCCCTGCTGTTCCTGGTGGACAACTCGCTGGAGCAGGACGTCGAGTACCAGAAGACGCTGTTCCGCGCGATGGCGGGCCTCGGCAAGCGCTGGGTCTCCCACCCGATCACCGTGGAGCCCGAGGTGCTGCGGCTGGCCCGGGAGGCGGGCGCCTGGTACGTGTACCACGCGATCTACACCATCTCGCCGAAGATCCGCGACCGCATCCGCATGCTCCACGACCACGGGATCCTCGTCGAAGGGACGATCCTCCTCGGCCTCGACGACCACGACGAGGAGTTCCTCAAGCGCTTCGTCGACTTCCTGCTGACGATCGAGCTGGACCTCGCGGAGTTCACCGTGCTCACGCCGTTTCCCCACACGGCGTACCACCGGCAACTCGAGGACGAGGGCCGGATCATCGACCGCGACTGGCGCCGTTACGACGCCGCCCACGTGGTGTTCCGCCCGCGGCGCATGACGCCCGACACGCTGCAGCGGCTGTACGACGAGGCCTGGCGCTCGTTCTACGCCGCCGAATCCCAGACCCTGCGCATGAGCAAGCTGCTCCTGCCCGTGCTGCGCGAGCAGCGCCCGCGGCGCCGACCGGCGCCCGCGGCGCCGACCGCGCCCGAGGAACGCCGCGATGGACCCACTGCTCGAGGAACTCCGCGCCAAGCTGGTTGAGGCGGTCGGCCTGACCGACGTCCGCCCGGAGGACATCGACCCGGACGCGCCGCTGGTCGGGGAAGGCCTGGGACTCGACTCGATCGACGTCCTGGAGCTGGTGGTGCTGCTGGAGCAGGACTACGGCGTGCGCATCGACGACAAGGACCTCGGACGCCGGGTCTTCGCGTCCCTGCGCGCGATGGCGGACCACGTTCGCGAGCACCGCGCGCCGCCGGCCCCATGAGCGTCCCGCGGGTCTTCGTCGTCGGCCTCGGCGCCGTGACCGCGGCCGGCCCCGGCGTCCCCGCGCTCCGCGACGCCCTGCGACGAGGCGACCGACCCCTGCGCCCGCTGTCCCGCTCCCCCGTGCCGGCCGAGCTGCGCT
>CAZMRP010000204.1:0-8156 GCA_964568275.1 uncultured Myxococcales bacterium | reverse complement strand
GCGGCGAGCTTGAGGTGCAGCAGCCCGGCGAGGCCCGTCCCCAGCACCAGCACCGAGCGGCCCGGCGCCAGGCCCGCCAGGCGCTGCGCGCGCAGCACGCAGGCCAGCGGCTCGGCGAACGTCCCCTCGTCGAACGACAGCTCGTCGGGCAGCGGGAAGGTCCCGCGGTCGACGTTGATCGCGGGCAGCCGCACCTGCTCGCAGAACCCGCCGGGATCGAAGGTCGTGCTGCGCAGCGTGTCGCAGGTCGAGGGATGCCCGGCCAGGCAGTGGCGACAGGTGTTGCACGGCACGTGGTGCGCGGCCACCACGCGGTCGCCCGGGCGGAACCGCGTCACGCCGGCACCCACCACCTCCACCGTCCCGGCCACTTCGTGCCCCAGCACCAGCGGCGCCTTGCGCACGCGGTACCACTCGATCACGTCGCTGCCGCAGATCCCGCTGGCCTCGATCCGCAGCCGCAGCTCGCCCGGTCCGGGCTCCGGCGTCGGCAGCTCGGTCAGCCGGAGGTCGCGATTGTTGTGGTACACCGCCGCGCGCATCGTGGCATCCCCCGGGGCCGGCGCCCGGCTCAGGCGTGCGCGGCGTTCTTCAGCTTCTCGAACAGGGCGAAGGCCTGGCCCGCGCTCTTCTTCTCGTGCACGATCGCGCGCACCGCGCGCAGCATCGCCACCGGCGCCTCGGACTGGAAGATGTTGCGCCCCATGTCCACGCCGACCGCACCGCCCTTGATCGCGTTGTAGGTGACCTTGATCGCCTCGTACTCCGCCAGCTTCTTCCCGCCCGCGATCACGATCGGCACCGGGCAGCCGCCGACCACCCGGTCGAACTCCTCGCAGTAGTACGTCTTGACCACGCTGGCCCCGAGCTCCGCGGCGATGCGACTGGCCAGCGCCAGGTAGCGGGCGTCGCGCACCATCTCGCGACCGACCGCGGTCACCGCCAGCACCGGCATCCCCCAGCGCATCCCCTCGTCCACCAGCCGGCCGAGGTTGAGCAGCGACTCGCGCTCGCCCTCCCCGCCGACGAAGATCGAGTGCGCGACGGCCACCGCGTTAAGCCGCAGCGCCTCCTCCATGCACGTCGTCACGCCCTCGTGGCTCAGCTCCCGCAGGATCGAAGTGCCGCCCGACACCCGCAGCACCACCGGCGTGGCGCTGCTCGGCTCGACGCACGAGCGCAACACGCCGCGCGTCAGCATGATCGTGTCCGCGTACGGCAACAGCGGCGCCAGCGTGGCGCGCGGCTGCTCCAGCCCCGTCGTCGGCCCCTGGAAGTAGCCGTGGTCGACCGCCAGCATCACCGTCCGGCCGGTCTCCGGGCGAATGATCAGGTTGAGCCGGTTGGCGAGTCCCCAGTCCATCCACTCCTCCGTCGGGCGGGCCCCGCGTACGCGCGCCGGCCCAGGCTATACCATCGCTCGACGGGAGCTGACAACGACCGACTTGACGCCCCGGACGGAAGGTGCGCAAGAGCGGACGATGGAGCCGGCGCGCCAGGGCGACGACTGGGAGCTGCCGCCCGCCGTGGTCGCCGACCACCCGCCCCAGCGCTGCGAATGGTGCGGCCGCCCGGTGGACGCGGCCGCCGCGGCCCGCGAGCTGGCGGCCGACGTCGGTCGCCGCACCCACCGCTACCTGCCCCGCCGCTACCACGCTTGCGACGACGCCTGCCGGGACGGCGTGGTGCAGTTCGTGCGCCGCCACCTCGCCCTCGGTCCCCTGCTGTGGTCGCTCACCATCGCCTCGTTCCTCGCGGCGCTGGTCGGCCTGCTGGCGGTTCTCCCGCCCCCGCTGCGCCTGCTGCGACTGGCCTACGACGAACTGTTCGTGGCGCTCGGCATCCTCGGCCTGCTCGGCACCGTCACCGGGCTGCTGGTCGCGACGCTCCCCTACACCTTCATCGCCCGCCGCCCCGAAGGCGATCCGCCCACCGTCCCGCTCCGCCGCACCCGCACGCTCAATCGCATCCTCGGCCTGGTGATGGCGCTGTTCTCGGCGGTCGTCGCCCTGCGCGTGGCGTTCTGGCTGTGAGACGCAACGACGTCAGGCCGCCGCGGACACCCTGACAGACGTGTCCGGGTGACGCCGCCCCGGATCGGCACCGCCCCCGACCCGCTCCACCCGCGACCGGCCCCACGGGCCCGCCGAAAGAGACGGGTTTCGCGCCGATCGACCGGTGGTCACGACCGCAGCGACCTTCCGCCAGGCCGCTGGCATCCCGCTTGCTCCTACCGGCATTCGACGGCGCGATCGGGGGTGGCGCCGGGAGGTGAGACGATGACGCAGGACGGCAAGCGCGACTCCGGCAGGCTCCCGCACGGCAAGGTCCGGTGCTTCATCTCGAAGCAGATCGTCAACGAGGGGGAGACCGTGGAGTTCGTGTTCAACGGGGTCCGGGTGCGGGTGCACCGGCGGTACCTGCCGAGCGCGAGCGACCCCGCGCCGATCCCGTAGCCCGACCTACCGTTTGAGCAGCGCGAACGCCTCGCGCAACCCCTCGTGCAACGCTTTCACGTCCTCCGGCTTCCAGGTCTTGGCGTCGTCGCGCACGAACGAGGTGCGGTCGACGCGGTTGTCGAAGCGCGCCACCGGCAGGTGGTAGGTCCGCCCGTGGGCCTCGAGCCGCACGGTGTTCGGCTTGTCCGACTGCTCGATCAGCCACCCCATGTCGTCGCAGCCGTAGTCGCCCCGCATCACCGCCTCCGGCACTCCGTGGTGCAGGATCGACCCGGGGTCGTCGGGGTCGGTGCGGGCCAGGTTCTTGCGCCGCGATTCCTCCGGCGTGACCCAGATGTAGAGGATCGAGGCCCGCTCGAGGATCCTCGGCGACAGCAGCGACAGCGAGTACAGGTAGCCGAACGGCGCGGCGAGCGGCATCGTCGAGCCCTCGGCGCCGCCGCGCGCCGCCTCGATGATGATCGTCCTGCCCTCCAGCGACGCCGGCCGGGCGGCCGCCAGCCCGTCCAGCAGCTCGCGGGCCTCCTTCTCGAGCCGCTTCGCCAGCGCGGCCCGGGTCGCTCCGTCGAGCTTCGACAGGCGGGGCGGAATGCCGACCTTCATCGCCGCCTGCTCGAGCCGCATCATGATCGTCTCGCCCGCCCCCTTCCGGCGCGGCGGCGCGGGCACGTCGAGCGCCTCGCGGTCCTCGTTGATCAGCGCGATCAACGTCCCCCAGTCCCGCCCCTCGCGGAACCCGCGGTCCGGCGCCTGGAAGTAGATCCGCTCCTTCTTCAACGCCGCCAGCTCGTCGTCGACCCGGCGCATCAGGTGCACGTACGGGAAGTCGTCGAGCTGCACCGTCTCCCCGAGCCCGAAATCGTCCCGGCACTTCTCCGGGGTCTGCAACGCCAGGTACTTGCGCACCTCGGACTTGCCCGAGGCGGGGAGCGCCAGCAAGAGGACCGTATCGAGCACCTTCGTCATCGCATCACCTCCGCCGGTGTCGGACCGGCCCGGCAAGAATGCCCAAGGAGCGCGGATGGGGCAACCGACAATTGGGTCGACGCGGTCGGCTCCTGGCGTCTTGCCGTCGGCCGGGCCGGTCGCGTGGAGGTCCCGTCGGCCCCGGACGACGGACGGCGGACGAGTCCACGGCGGGTGGCTCGCGCTGGGCCGCCGTGTCCGGTCCGGCGGCCCAGCGCGGAGACTCGATCAAGTGGACCTGGGAGCGGTGGGACGCCAGCGGCCGAGCCTTCGCTCCGGTCGTCCCCTACGGGGCGTAGACCAGGACGTTGTCGAAGTAGAACCCCGCGTAGCTGAGGGAGCTGTCGGAGTCGAAAGCCCAGCGCAGGTAGACCGTGCTCATACCCGCGCCCGTGTACGCCGTCAGGTCGGCCATGACCGGGGTCCAGGTCAGGAAGTCCGCACCCCACTGGGTCGCGGTCCCCGAGGTCGGATGGGTGTAGGCCGGCGACGTCGGCGTCAGCGGCACGAACGTCGTGCCGTCGGTCGAGACCTCAATCCGGGCGAAGTCCCAGTTGGCTTCGGTGTCGAGCCACATGTCGAAGCTGAGGAACGCCGCGCTGGCGGCACTCAGGTCGATCGGCCCGGCCTGGACGTAGTTGTTCGCGAACGCCGAACTGACGCCGTAGTTGCCGGTCAGGTTGGTGCCGAAGCAGCCGGTGCCGCCCGCGCAGGCGGCCGGGCCGCTGGCGTACGCCGGCGTGCCCCGCTGCCAGTCGCAGGGAGTACCGCTGCCGCAGATCGTCCAGCCCGGATCGGTCTCGAAGTCGGCGGACAAGTAGGTCGTCCCGACGCACGCCGAGTTCATCGCGCCCGGCGTGCCGAGGTCGCCGGCGCCGTAGGCCGCGGTGCCGAGGCACCAGTTGGCCGGGGCGTTGTTGTCGTCGGCGTAGCGCAGCGGGTTGAGCTGAATCGACGCGCCGACCGCGACCGGCCACGGCGGCGTGCCCGTCTCGTTCCAGGCCACGCGGTCGATCTCCACGGTCCCTGCCGTGACGATGATCTCGTCGTCGGTGTTCGCCAGGTTGAACCCGCCCGGGTAGACGTAGTCCACGGTCACGCCGCCGTTGGTCGCCGTGGTGCCGTTGCGGCCGAACACCAGGTGCTCGCCGGGAGCGATGAGCAGCCGACCGCTGACCGTGAAGCTGTCGGGCGTCGTGTTGAGGTCGGAGAAGACAACCCCGGCGAGATCCAGCGTGGTCGCGGTCGGGTTGTAGATCTCGAACCACTCGCCGTTGGCGTCGGTCACCGCGTTGGGGTCGTACATCACCTCGGTCACGATCACGTCCCCGGCCGCCGCCACCGGCGGAACGTAGAAGTTGGTCTCGGCGGGATACGGGGTAATGCCGACGCCGCTGGCGATGCCGACGTACGGCGTGTCGCCGCTGTCGAAACCGCCGACCGGCACGGCCAGCCAGACGAACTGGATGCGCCCGTCGGCGTGCAGAACGATCTGGAACTGGTTGAGCGGGGTCTCGAACGCGAACGGGATGTCGTGGTACGTCACGGCAACGTGATCCACGAACTCGTCCACCGTCACGGCGCCGGCGGCGGTCGCGCCGGGATCGAGGTCCTCGGCCAGCGCCGCAACGATCGGTTGCGCGAGGAACTCGCTCGCGCTGTCGACGACGGTGTTGATCCCGGCCGCGAACGTCAGGTAGCCGTTCGAGCCGACGAACATCCGCAGGTAGGTCGTGCCGAAGAACGGGAACCCGGCGGCCATCGTGGAGAAGGCGTGCGCGCTGTTCGCGTTGTCGCCCAGCGCCAACGTCGCCGTCGTGGTGCTGCTGCCCGGGGCCACGAGGTACGCGCCGGTGCCTGCGGCGATGCCCCAGGTGTAGCCCATCGGGTCGGTGGTCGACGGCGTGAAGGTCAGCACGCGGCCCTCGAGGTCGAACGGATCGGCACTGTGGCCGAACGCCTCGAACACCGCGCGGTAGGGCAGGCAGGCCGCCACCGTCGTGCAGTCGCTGTCGTCGCAGTCGGTGCTGCCGTCCGCATCGTTGTCCGCGCCGTCGTCGCAGTTGGTTTCGGTCGCGCAGTCCGTCGTGTCGCCGAAGCAGTCACTGTCGTCGCAATCGACGTCCCCATCGATGTCGTCGTCGATGCCGTTGCCGCATTCCTCGTCCGCCGCGATGTCGATGCGGATGTCGTAGGCCCTGGCCCCCGCGGTCGGAGTCGACCAGTAGGTCTCGACGATGACGTACACCGTCTCGTCGGCCGCCGCGGTGTAGCGGTGTCCCGTGATCTCGCCGGAATCGGAGTCGAGCGAGAACTCGCAGGCCTCGGTGTCTCCGCAGCTGTGCTGCAGCGACAGCACCACGTCCAGCACCCCCAACTCGCGCACGACCACCGTCTCGCCGGCCAGCAGGTCGACCGAGAACACCGCCTCGACCGACCCGGTCCGCGTCGTGCAACCGGTGCCGCCGAGCGTCTGGTCGTCGGCAAAGTCGGCCGTGAAGTCGGTCCCGGCCAGCGCGTAGTGGTCGACGCGCACCACGATCGGGTCGGCGCAGCTGCCGGCGCCCATCGGGTCGACGCAGGTCGCCGTCCCGGTCGTCGCGTCGCACTCCTGGCTGGTCGTCGCGCAGTCGGTCCCGGCGGCCCAGACGACGAAGCAGCCGTGCGCGTCCGCCGTGCAGGTCTCGATCACCGTGCCGTTGCACTGCGTCGCCCCGTCGGTGCAGGTGTCGGTGCAGGTCATGCAGGTCGCCGTGCCGCTCGTCGCGTCGCAATAGTCGGCCGTCGTCGCGCAGTCGTCGCCGCCGACCCACTGCAGGCAGCCGTCGCCCACGTCCGTGCAGGTCTCGATCACCGTGCCGTCGCACTGCGTCGCGTCCGCCGTCGTGCAGTCCGACACGCAGGGGGTCACGCAGGTCGGCGTGCCGCTCGTGTCGTCGCAGACCTGGCTGGTCTCGGTGCAGTCGGTCGTCTCCTGCCACTGCAGGCAGCCGTCGCCCACGTCCGTGCAGGTCTCGATGGCGTCCGCATTGCACTGCGTCGCATCCGCGGTGTCGCAGTCCGGCGTGCAGCCCGCCACGCAGACCGCCGACCCGCTCGAGTCGTCGCAGACCTCGCTGGTCTCGGTGCAGTCGTCGCCGTCCTGCCACTGCAGGCAGCCGCCGCCCACGTCCGTGCAGATCTCGATCACGTCGCCGATGCAGTGCGACTCGCCCGCGCCGCCGCAGTCCGAGACGCAGCCCGTCTCGCACGACGCCGTGGTGCCCGACTCCACGCACGCCTCGTCGGAGTCCGCGCAGTCGTCGCCCGCCTCCCAGGCCAGGCAGCCGTCGGCGTCCGCCTCGCAGGCCCAGACCACCGAACCGCGGCACTCCGCCTCGCCCGCCGCGCACTCGTCGACGCACTCGCACACCGGCGCATCGCCGGTCGCCACGCAGGCCTGGTTGACCCCGCAGGTCGTCGTCGAGCTCCAGACCAGGCAGCCGTTCGCGTCGGCGGCGCAGCTCTGCACCGTCGTCCCGTCCGTGCTGCACTGCAGCTCGCCGGCGGTCTCGCAAAGATCCGTCTCCGGCACCCCTTCGCAACGATTGCCGCTGTCGTCGTCCCCACAGCCGACAGCCGCCAGGGCTGCCACCATCCATGTCAACACCAGGATCTTCTTCACTTCTTGCCTCCTTCTCCTCCGAGAGCATCCCCGGAAGTGTGATTGGTTAGCACGCGAAGCGTCGACTGGCAACCTCGCCTCCGCGCCGATCGGGCCGCCGATCGGGCCGGCGGACGATGCCGCGCCGGGTCCCTGCAGCCCGGGGTCCCGCTCAACGCGGCCCGCCGGTCGTCCCCAACAGCCGCTCGTGGACCCGCGGCGCCCGCCGCTCGACCCCCGCCTCCACCGTCCGGCCGATGCGCAGCAGCACCCGCTCGCTCCACGCCCGGCCGACGATCTGCAGGCCGATCGGCAGGCCCTCCGGGTCATGACCGGCCGGGACGGAGAGCGCCGGCAGGCCCGTCAGGTTGGCCAGCGGCGCGAACCGCATGAGCCGCTCGGTCGTCTCGAGATCGGACTCGCCCGAGCGCAGGGCGTCGGCCCGCAGCAGCGGCGCGGTGCAGCCGGTCGCCGGCGTGACCAGGCCGTCGACCTCCTCGAGCAACGCGCCGACGGCGCCGCACAGCCGGGCCCGGTGGCGCTGCGCGTGGATGTAGTCGTAGGCCGTCAGCCGCCGCGCCAGCGCGAGGTTCAACCGCGTGTCGGCCCCGTACTCCTTGCGGTGCGCACGGTAGTGCTCCAGATGCGCCGCGGCCATCTCGGTCACGATCGTCACCAGGTGCACCGGCCGGACCAGGTCCAGCCCCTCCAGCTCGCGCTCCACGACCGTCGCCCCCGCCGCGCGCAGCCGCTCCACCGCCCCCCGGCAGACGCCCACGACCGCCTCGTCGGCGTGCTCGAACCACCCCGGCACGAGCGCCAGCCGCAACCCGGCCAGCCCCTCGTCCGCCGCCCCGGCGAGCGACGGCGCGGGATGCCCGAGCGAGTTGCGATCCTCGGGATCCGGACCGGCCAGCACCGAGAAGCCGAGCGCCGCGTCGGCGACGGTGGCCCCGAGCGGCCCCAGGTGGGCGACGCTCCAGCACAGCGGCGCCGCCCCGCGCTCGCTGACCCGCCCGAACGTCGGCTTGAGGCCCACCACGCCGCACAGCGCGGCGGGGATGCGGATCGAGCCGCCGCCGTCGGCG
>CAZMRP010000203.1:0-8175 GCA_964568275.1 uncultured Myxococcales bacterium | reverse complement strand
GAACGCGTGATCGCCATCGCCCGGAACGGGTGATCGCGATGGCCGGAATGGGCAGCCGAGCAGGGGTGGTCAACTTCTGGCAAGCGTCAGGGCCGGGAGCGGGCGCAAGGCCGTCAAGGATGGCGTCGATGTTGCACTTCACCGGCGGCAAATCGCGATCCAGGACGCGCCACGCCGCGTCGAGATCGATCCCGAAGTAGTGGTGGGCGAGGATGTTGCGCAGGGCGACGATCTCCGCCCAGCGCACCTCCGGGTGCCGGTCGCGCAGCTCCTGGCTCAGGCCGCGGACCGCCTCGACGATGATCTCCAGGTGGGCGGACAACCCAGGTTTGGACGAGCTCGTCGGCGTCGAACGTTTCGCGTCCCCCGCCGTGTGCCTCTCGATTCGCTCGATTGCTTCCCGCACGTCGAGCAGCCGGGCCCGGTCGTTCCTCACGGCGGTACGGCCGCGCCAAGCACGATGTCTCGACGCGCCTGGATTCGCTCGCGCAAGGTCATCGGACGCCTTTTCCGCGCCGGCGCCGCCGGACAATCGACTCCTCAGTGCCGAGCCGATCCCGAGGATAGTCGCCCCCTGGGGCCATGGTAACCGGGCATGCGCTGGACCCGACGCCCGGCGTCGACCGGAACGAACCGAGGGATCCCGCACCGGCGGCCTGCTGCGCCGGGCCTCGCGACGCAGGGCCGCGCGGTAGGGAAAGGGTCGGGCGCCCGGTCCAGGAGCGACGCCGGACGCCGATGGGCGTCGCGCCCGTTTCGCGGTGCCCGTTTCGCGGTGCCCCCCATTGACCGGCGTCGGCCGGCGATCGTATCTTCCCGCCGTTCGACCGGTGGACGGGATCGTCGCACCGGCGCGACCATTCCGGCGGGGCGCGGGGCTCCGCCGAGCGAGGAGAGAGCGATGTCCGGCCACAGCAGATGGAGCACGATCAAGCACAAGAAGGGCGCCGCCGACGCCAAGCGCGGCAGGATCTTCACCAAGGTGATCAAGGAACTGACCGTCGCGGCCCGGATGGGTGGCGGCGACCCCGACACCAACGCCCGCCTGCGTCGCGCCCTCGATTCCGCCCGCGCCAACAACCTGCCCAACGACACCGTGACCCGCGCGATCAAGCGCGGCACCGGCGAGCTCGACGGGGTCAACTACGAGGAAGTGAACTACGAGGGCTACGGCCCCGGCGGCGTGGCGATCCTCGTCGAGACGATGACCGACTCGCGCAACCGCACCGTCTCCGAGGTGCGCCACGTCTTCACCCGCTACAACGGGAATCTGGGCGAGAACGGCTGCGTCGGCTGGATGTTCAACGAACGGGGCGTGATCTTCGTGCCCAAGGGCGCGGCCGACGAGGACAAGCTGATGGAGGTCGGCCTGGACGCCGGGATCGAGGAGATCACCGACCAGGGCGAGCAGTGGGAGGTCCAGACCGGCGCCGACAAGCTCGACGCCGTCAAGCGGGCGCTCGTCGCCGCCAACATCGAGATCGGCGAGGCCAAGTTCGAGAAGATCCCGACGACCACCGTCAAGCTCGAGGGCAAGCCGGCCGAGACGATGCTCAAGCTCTACGAAGCGCTCGAGGATCTCGAGGACGTCCAGAACGTCTGGGCGAACTTCGACATCCCCGACGAGCTGCTCGAGCAGGAGTGATGTGCCGGCTCCCGCCCCGCGGCCCGTGACCGACCCCCGCCGCCCCTGCGTCCTCGGCATCGATCCCGGCTCGTCGCGCACCGGCGTGGGCCTCGTCGCCCCCGACGGCACGCGCTACCGCCTGGTGCACCAGGAGGTGATCCGCGCCGACGGCGAGCTGTCCGACCGATTGGTGCGCATCCGCGCCCGGCTGGCCGAGCTGCTCGCCGAGTTCGGTCCGTGCTCGGCCGCGATGGAGGACGTGTACCACGGCCATTCGGTCCCGAGCCTGGTCAAGCTGGCCCAGGCCCGCGGCGTGGCGCTGTGCACGGTGACCGAGGCCGGCGTGCCGGTCACCAGCTACCCGCCGGCCGTCGTCAAGCGCGCGGTGAGCGGCAGCGGCCGCGCCGAGAAGCCCCAGGTCGCGCGGATGGTCGCCGCGATCCTCGGCCTCGCCGCGCCCCCCGCCGCCGACGCCGCCGACGCCCTCGCCGTGGCCCTCTGCCACGCCATGCACCCGGGGTGGAAACCATGATCGACCGCCTCGTCGGCACGATCGTCCTCAGCGAGCCCGGCCGCGTCGTCCTCGACGTCCACGGCGTCGGCTATCAGGTCCTCGTCCCCGACCGCGACCTCGACCGGCTGGCCGTCGGCGCCGAGCGGGTCGTGCTGCACACCCACGTGGTCTACGCCGAGGACCGCCAGGAGGCGTTCGGCTTCCTCACCACGCGCGAGCGCGCGGTGTTCCGCCAGCTGCTCGGCGTTGCGGGAGTCGGCCCGCGCACCGCGCTGGCCGTGCTCTCCGGCCGGACGGTCGAGGAGCTGCGCGACGCGATCCTGCGCGACGACAAGAAGGCGATGCTCAAGACGCCGGGCGTCGGCGCGAAACTCGCCGGCCGCCTGCTGCTCGAGCTGAAGGACAAGGCGCTGGCCTGGGCCGCCGAGGCGCCCGGCGCCGCGCCCGTGACGGGCCCGCGCGCCGACGACGAACGGGTGGTGCAGGCACTGGCCGGAATGGGCTATCGTCCGGCCCACGCGGCCCGCGCCGCCGAGGTCGCCCGCGCGAAGCTCGGGGCCGACGCGACGTTCGAGCAGCTGCTGCGGCAGGCGCTGCTCGAGGCCGTGGGGTAGGGGAGACCGATGGCGCGCGACCGCGTGAACCGGGGGATCACCGACGCGGCGGCGGACGACCTCGACGACGCGACCGAGGTTTCGCTGCGGCCGAAACAGCTCGACGAGTTCGTCGGCCACGCCAACCACCGGGCCAACCTGCGCGTGTTCATCCAGGCCGCCCGCAAGCGCAACGACCCGCTCGACCACGTGATCCTCTGCGGCCCGCCGGGGCTCGGCAAGACCACGCTGGCCAACATCCTGGCCCACGAGATGGGCGTCACGCTGCACGCCACCAGCGGCCCGGCCATCGAGCACAAGGGGGTGCTGGCCGGCCTGTTGACCAAGCTCGGGCCGCGCGACGTGCTGTTCATCGACGAGATCCACCGCCTCAACCCCGTCGTCGAGGAGCACCTCTACCCGGCGATGGAGGACTTCCGGATCGACATCGTCACCGGCGACGGGCCGCACGCCGCGACGCTCCAGCTCCCGCTCAAGCCGTTCACGCTGGTCGGCGCCACCACCCGCACGGGACTCATCACCTCGCCGCTGCGCACCCGCTTCGGCATCGAGGTCCGGCTCGACTACTACCCGGCGGACGACCTGGCGACGATCGCGCGCCGCAGCGCGAAGCTGTTGGGCGTGGAGTGCGACGACGGCGCGGCGGACGAGTTGGGCCGGCGGTCGCGTGGCACGCCGCGGCTGGTCAACCGCTACCTGGCGCGGGCCCGTGACTTCGCCCAGGTGCTCCACGACGGCCGGATCACCCGCGAGGTCGCCGACGAGGCGTTGGGTCGGCTCGGCGTGGACGACCAGGGTTTGGACGAGATGGACCGCAAGTACCTGCGGACGATCGCCGACCAGCACGACGGCGGCCCGGTGGGCATCGAGACGCTCGCCGCGGTGCTCGGCGAGCCCCGCGACACGCTGGAGGACGTCTACGAGCCGTACCTGCTGCAGCAGGGCTGGATCCAGAAGACCCCGCGCGGCCGCACCTCCACGCCCAAGGTCGCCCAGCACCTGCGCATCCCCGCGAGGAAAGGCGGCCAGAAGCCGCTGTTCTGACCCGGCGGGTCGTCCGGAGCGGGGATCAGAGGCCCGGCCATCCGCGCGCGAGTTGCCGGGACGCATCGGCCGCCGGCGCGCCTTCCGTCCGGCCGACCGCGTTGGAACGGTGCGGATCCTCGTGCTAGGGTGCTTGCGGAGGACGATGGGAGCTTGCCGGAGGTGAGCCGGTTCTTCGGGATCGTGATCCGGATGTTCTTCGACGAGCATCCGCCGCCGCATTTCCACGCGGAGTACGGCGACACCCGTGCGGTCGTCGGCATCCAACCGATCGACGTGATCGAGTCCAGCTTGCCGCCCCGGGGCTTGTCGCTCGTCCTGGAGTGGGCGGCCCGCAACCAGCAGGGACTGGCCGATAACTGGGAGTTGCTGCGCCGCGGCGAACCGGTGCGGAAGCTGCCGCCGTTGGTCTGAGGCGGAAGAGCGGCGATGCGCGTGCGAGTGACCCGCGTCGTGGTGCTGGACCAGTGGAAGCTCGAGCTGGAGTTCTCGGACGGTTCCTCGGGCTGCATCGATTTCCGCGGCCGGTTCGAAGGTCGGGGCGGGTTGTTCGCGGCCCTGGCCGACCCGGCGTTTTTCCGCCGGGTGAGCATCGATCCCGAGGCCGGCACCCTCGTCTGGCCGAACGGCCTGGACCTCTGTCCCGACGTGCTGCGCCACGAAGCGACCGGCGCGCCGTTGCCCGCCTCCCGGAACGGCCCCGCCGCCGCGTAGCTTGGCGCCGCCTCGACCCGCGGAACTTGCCGGAGCTGCCGGCGTCGTGACCCGAGCGTGCCGTCAGTCCGCGAAGCTCGGGCGGCTCTCGCGCGAGCCGGGGACCAGGTGCCGCGCCACGAAGGTGCCCTCGAACACCCGTCGCGCCGGCCCCTCCATCCGCACCGGCTGGTCCGGTCCCGGCGCCGTCAGCAGCAGGTCGCCGCCCGGCAGGTGCACGGTGACCGCACGACCCCAGGGAATGCGGCCGGTGAGGGCGGCCGCGACCACCGCCGCCGCCGCGCCGCTCCCGCAGGCCCGCGTGAACCCGCAACCCCGCTCGTAGACCTCGAGCTGCAGCTCGTTCTCCGACAGCAGCCGCGCGAACCCGACGTTGACCTTTTCCGGGAACGCGGCGTCGGACTCGAGCGCCGGTCCCAGCGCCTGCCGCTCGGCCTCGGTCTCCACGTCGAAGGTCACCGCGTGCGGGTTGCCCATCGACAGCGGCACGAAGCGGACCCCGCGCCCGTTGCTCTGCCGCACCAGCTCGCGGGCGCCGTCCGGCAGCACGACCGGGACCTCGGCCGGCGCGGTCCGCGGCACGGTCAGCTCGACCTCGACCCGCGACACCGCCGACGCCTCCGCCGTGATCCGGCAGCGCACCGGCCCGGCGTCGGTGTCGATGACGAACGGCCCGAGCGGCGCGCCGTGGCGGTCGCGCACGTGCTTGGCCACGCAGCGCACCCCGTTGCCGCACATCGCCGCCGGACTGCCGTCCTGGTTCCAGTAGCGCATCCGCCCGAAAGCGTCCTGGTCGCGCGGCGCGGCGACCACCAGCAACCCGTCCGCTCCGATCCCCAGGTGCCGGTCGCAGACCGCGGCGGCCAGCTCGGCGGACGGCTCCAGGCGGTCCAGCGGGTCGTCGATCAACACGAAGTCGTTGCCCAGCCCCTCGTACTTGGCGAACGGAATCAGGTCGGCCATGACGGGTCGAGTCTTACCCGACCGACGGGCCGTGTCAAAGGGCGGGCGCGGCGGGGGTGGTCCTGCGCGTCGCGTTGCCAGAAAGTCAACGTCCTCCGGCGGACGGCGACAACCCGGCCAGGGTGACAGCCGGCCGCGGTTCCGGGCCGCCCGATTGGTAAGTGATTCCGAACCCGATCCGGCTGGCACGGCTGTTGCTCAAAGACCCCTGCCATGAGGCGCGTCACGATCTACGGAATTGCCCTCGCGGTCGCCATCGGCGCCGTGGTCCTCGGTGTCGACCTGCTGACCCAGACCGACGAGGAGCGGATCGAGAAGGTGTTGGACCAGATGCGGTCCGCAGCCGCCGGAGGTCGCACCGACCAGCTCGCCTCGCTGCTCGACCTCGACGGCGACGGCTTCGAGGTCGCCATCGGCCGCGACCGCGAGCGGTTCGGGGCCGACGACGTGGAGGCGCTCGAGGAGTACCTGGTGGACGGGTTCGAGTGGCTCGGGGACGCCGCGCTGCGTCTCGAGGGAACGACGGTCCAGGTGTCCGGCGAGCGGGCGCACGCCTACTTCCGCGTCGTGCTGCTGCGCAGCGACGCCGCGGACCAGTCGGTCCCGATCGACCTCACGTTGCGCCGCGAGGGAGACGACTGGCGCGTGACCCGTTTCCGCGCCCTGTCCACGGCCGGCGAGCGGTCCGCCCGCCGGTAGCCCCGCGGTCGCCCTCGCCCTTCCGCTTCCCGACCCGAACCCGGTCCCGAATCTGCGGGGCGTCGTCATCAGGCCGCGGCGAGCCGCGCCGCGACGAGCTCCGCGGCCAGCCCGGCGACCTTCAGGGTCTTGCGGCGTCCGGTGCGGCCGGCGGCGAGCGTGACGTCGGCGCGCGGGATGCCGAGCGCCTCGGCCACCAGGCGCACCACCGCCTCGTTCGCGGCGTCATCGACCGGCGGGGCGTGGACCCGCACCTTCAGCCGGTCGCCCTGCACCGGGCCGACCCCTTCGCGGGCCGCGCGCGGCTGCACCACGATATCGACGAACGTCCCGTCGGGAGCGACCCGACACCACGCCGGCAGGCCCATGGGGCGAAGGTACCACCGGCGGCGCGGAAGGACTACAGCGCGGGCAGGTCGACCGAGCCGCCCGGTTCGAGCTCGAGCCGCACGCTGCCGCTCGATTGCAGCAGCAGCCCCTCGAGGTGCGTCAGGTCGTGGACCGCGGTGCGGTTGACGCTGCGCAGCTCGGCGCCGGCCCGGATCCCGGCGCGCGCGGCCGCGGACCCGTTCTGGACCGCGCCGACCCGCAGCTTGCCCGACTCGGTCTGCTGGACCGACAGGCCCCAGCCGGGGATTTCCACCGCTTCGCCCACCGGTGCCTCGCCGAACACCCCTTCGTAGGACACGCCCGCCGGCAGCTCGACCGGCTGGAGCACCCGCAGCGGTCGGCCGTTGCCGACGACGCGGGACTCATCGACCGCCACGAACGACGTATAGGCGCTGACCAGCCGGAAGTCGACGGCCAGCTCCGTGATCTGCCGCCTGAGCTCCGCCCGCTCCGCCTCGTCCGCGGTCAGCTCGCGCTTCGACAGCTCATCGATGCGCCAGCGGGCCCAGATCGGCGCCAGGGCGGCGTGCTCCGCCTGCGTCTCGGGCAGCACCACGGCCACCGGCAGCCGCAGCACCCGTGCGCCGACCCGCGCCTCGACCCAGGCCGTGCCCGCGGCGGCGGACTTGTAGCGGCCGACGACGTTGATCGTCCGGCCGGCGAACAGATCGGGCAGCCGGGCCGGGTAGACGTCCTCCACCGGCAGGCCGTTCCAGTCGAGCTTCACGTCGACCAGCACCGGCGAGTCGATCGCGGCGAACAGGCGCTCGACCGCGCGGCAAGCCTGCGTCGGATCCTCGGACAGCACCACCTCGGACGTCCCGCCCCCGTGCTCGGCGATCCCATCGACCAGGTAGCGGTTGACGCTCGAGCCGATGCCGAACATGAAGAACCGCGCGGAGCCGCGCTCGGTCTCCACGGTTCGCAGGATCTCCTCCTCGTCGCCGACGAAGCCGTCGGTGAGGAAGACGAACATCTGCAGCTGGGCCGGGTCGTGGGTGGCGCGCAGGGCCCGGCGCACGCCGGCCAGCATCTCGGTGCCGCCGCCGCCCTCCATCCCCGCCAGGAACCGCTTCGCCTCGGCGACGTTGTCCGCCGTGCGCTTCCGCGGCTCGTCCCACAGCTGGCCGTTGCCGCCGGCGAAGTAGAACAGGTTGAACGTGTCGTCGGGGCGCAGGCGGTCCAGGGTGCGTTCGACGACGGCCTTGGAGATCGCCAGCGGGATGCCGTACATCGAGCCCGAGACGTCGAGCAGGAAGGTGATCTCGCGCGGCGTGACCTGCAAGTCCGTCGGCGCCGCGGGCGGCTGCAGCATCAGCGTGAAGAACCCGCCCTGCTCGCCGCGGTGCGCGAGCACGCCGAACTGCGTGCTCGGCCCGGCGACGCTCCAGCGCAGCACGAAGTCCTTGTTCGGGATCGAGTCGTCGGGGCGCAGCTTGACCACGCGACGGCCGGCAGCTTCCTCGACGACCGTAACCTGGTGCACCACCGATTGCAGGTCGGCGATCGGCAGGCCGGCGTCGAGGGTCACGGTCAGGCCGATGTCGTGGCCGCTCCGCTCGCCCGGCCGCAGCACCGGCGGCGTGATGCGGTCCGCGTCCGGCACGCGG
>CAZMRP010000202.1:0-8178 GCA_964568275.1 uncultured Myxococcales bacterium | reverse complement strand
CCAGGGGGGTCAATGCTCGTGAACAAGGGGGGGTCAATGGTCGTGAAAACCGGCACGTGACCCCGGCGGCGGCGCTGGCGTAGCGTCCTGAGCTGCGGCCGCGGGCCGCAGGAGGACGGATGGCGCGGACCCCCGGCGCTTTCGAAAACTGACCCACCTGTGCTCTTGAGAAGTGGACCGGGCGCGTAGCGCGATTCGTCGCGGTGTTCGTGGTCGCGTTCGTGGCGGCGGGGTGCGCGGCGGTCGTCGGGGCGGAGGAGCCGCTGATGCCGGCCGGTCCTGGCCGCGTGCATCCGGGAGGGGGAGCAAACGCGCTCCCGCCCCCTTTGGGGGCGGGCGGGGGGTGGGGGGATCGTCCGTCGGCCCGGGGCCCCGAGCATCCGGTCTGGGGTCGCGGGGTGCTCGCCAGCAGAGCCCGCTCTGGTGGCCGCGCACTCGGGAGCCCCGGGCCGCGGGGCGATCGGCTCACCCTTCCTGACCGCGCAGCGTCGGTCCCTTGATCTTGACGGTGTGGCAGCGGTCGCGCAGGCGGCCGAGCAGCGCCTCGACCAGCGACGGGTTGCCCAGGAAGTTGCCCCACTCCTCGTACTCCAGGTTGGTGGTGATGATCGTCGGGCGTCGGCGGTAGCGCTCCTCCATCAGCTTGAAGAAGATGTTCGTCTGCTCGGGCCGCAGGTTGAGATAGCCCATCTCGTCGATGACCAGGGCGTCGACGCGCACGAGCCGGTCGAGCAGCTTGCGGCTCGAGCGGTCCGCGAGCGAGGCCCACATCTCGTCGAAGAGGTCCTGGGCGCGGATGAAGAGGCCGCGGTAGCCGTTCTGGATCGCCTTGCGCAACAGGCCGCAGGCCAGACCCGTCTTGCCGACGCCGGTCTTGCCGATGAAGACGATGTTCTCGGCCTTGGGGATGAAGTCGAGCTCGGCGTAGCCGCGGATCTCGCGCTGCACGATGCCGGGCTGCCGCTTCCACGGGAAGGACTCCAAGGTCCAGTCCTCCGGCAGCCGCGCGCGTTCGATGCGCCAGGCCAGCGCCGTCTCCTGCCGGTGGTGCCACTGCGCGCGCAGCAGCCGCGTCAGGAAGTCGGCGTAGGTACGCTGGTGCTTCTCCGCGTCGCCGACCTCGGCCTCCAGGATCTGGGCGATGCGGGCCAGGTGCAGGTTGTGCAGCAGCTGATCGAGCTCGTCACTTCTCTTCATCGTCGTCCTCCGGGCCGGCGTCCACGCCGGGCAGCATGAAGTACTGCTGGCCGACGCGGCGCAGGATCATCCGTTCCAGGCGCTCCATGTCGAAGAGGCCGTACGGGAGAGCCGTGCCGACCGCGCCCAGGAAGGGCTCGCGTGGGTAGTCGCGCAGCAGCCGGCGCAGCCGGCGCAGCGGCAGGACGGCCTGGCCGCCGACCTTGGCCTTGAGCGCGGCGACGTACGGCGCCAGTCGCGGCTCGATCTTCAGCAGCATCTCCTCCTCGACCGAGCAGCCGTGCCGGGCGCTGCGCCCTTCGCCCCGCGGCGGCCGGTGCTCGGCGAGCGTGACGCGGGTGTCCAGCGGGTCGAGCAGCCGGGCGTGCGAGGCGACCAGGCGCGGTCCGTGGAAGACCTCGATGCGGTCCTTCGTCTCCCGCACCTCCAGCCGTCGCCCGATCAGCTGGTACGGTACGCTGTAGCGGTTGGCGTGGACGCTGACGTAGCCCTCGACGTCCACGATGCGGTCGTGCAGCCGGTAGACCGGCGGCACCCACAGCGGCAGCCGCTGCAGCCGCGGCGACTCCGCGGCGAAGAGCTCGCGCCGGCTGCCGTGCAGCCGCCGGCTGGGCTTGGCGTTCACGTGGTCGCACCACGCGACGGCCTGACGGTTGAGGTCGGCGAAGTCGGCGAAGCTGCGGCCGCTGCGGATGAAGTTGCCCTCGACGTAGTTGAAGTGCGCCTCCACCTGCGCCGAGCGGTTGGCGTCGCCCACCTCGTGCGCCCGGAAGACGAAGCCGTAGCGCTCACCGAAGGCCGCCATCTCCGGCACCGGCACCATGTCCCGGCCCGTGCCGCGCAGGACGACGACGTGCGTGTTGTCGATCATGCAGGTCCTGCAGGTCCCGCCGAGGTACTGGAAGGCGTCGGTGAGGAAGACCTTGCAGTCGAAGCGCGTGAAATGCGGGTAGACCTGGATGTAGATCATCCGCGACCAGGCCAGCACCACCGACGCCGTGTGCACGCGGCGCACCACGCCGGCGAGCTTCACGTCGTGCGGCGACGTGTCGTGCTGCATCTCCTGGCCCGGCTCGAAGGTGTAGTGGCCCGCCGGCTTGGGCGGCGCGTAGCCGATCCCGTGGCGCCGGCAGAAGCCGGTGAGCGCCGGGTAGGAGAGCGTCGCGCCCTGCGCCAGCAGCCCTTCGTGGACCAGCACCAGGTTGCCCGAGCACTTCGCGTGCAGCTCCAGGATCTGCTCGCGGTACGGCACCGCCTTCTCGGCCCGCTCCAGCACCGGTACTTGCGTGCTGCCGCTGGCGATGACGTCGCGCACGGTGAGCCGCGACACCCCGAGCGCCCGCGCGATCGGACGGATGCCGTGACCCTGGCTACGCAGCGCGAGGATCGCCGTCCGCTTGGACTGATCCAGCATGGCTCGTCTCCTTCTCCCAACGGCGGAAGAGCGTCTCGGCATCCGACCGCGCCTGGCCGAAGCAGCGCTCGGCCTCCTCGCGCTCCGCCGGCACCAGCCGACCCAGCAGGCCGCCCTGCACGCGGCGCGACGTCCGCCGTGCCACGCCGCCCAGCGCACCCAGATCGTCGAGCAGCTGCTGCGAGGGGCTCTTGGCCGCCGGCTCGGGCCGGCGCGCCTCCTCCTGCACTCGCAGGTACAGCGCCGGGTCGGCCAGGAGGCGCTCGCGGGTCGCGTCGCTGCCCGCCAGCCACCCGGCGTACAGGTCGGCGACCTGCCGCGTCGTCGGCCGCGCCGGCGCGATCGCCGTCACCAGACGCGTGCAGTCCGCCTCGTTGGCGCGCGCCAACGGCACCAGGTACTTCATCGCTTCAGCGGCGGCTTCGACGTGATCCACCTCGCGGCGGGATCGTGATCCACCTGAGCGGGTAGTCCGCCGCAGGTTGGTGGCGGGATCGGTTGATCCACCTCGCAACGGGGCGGGGGGTCGCCGAGACGGAGGGTTGCAGGGAGCCGCGGGTGGGCGAAGCTGCTGCGTCATGCAGCACAGCGGGGTTGAGCGAAGACGGTGCACGGAGTGCCGGCGCTGGTACGTGCCGGCGGTGACGACGGCACGGACGCAGCACGTGTGCGGACCGGCGTGCCGAGCAGCCCGGCGCAGGAGGCTGGCGCGGAAGCGCCGGTGGCGCGAGGTCCAGGACTACCGCGTGGACGAGCGTGCCCGCCAGCGGACGACCGTTTCCGGCTTCCCGAACACGAGCGCGTCCGACCAGCGCGCCCAGAGTCGGCGGAGCACCAGCCAGAAGGCGCGGTCGGCTGGGCGGACGCGGGGCTGCTTCCCGCGTGCTTTGAACGCGGCGAGCTGCTGGCGGAGGGCGAGGTTCTCGAGGACCAAGTCGCGACGGGAGCGGAAGGCCGAGGCGACGCTGCGCAGGACGATCCAGAGGATGCGGAGCATGGCCGGGGGACGCTGCCCGGACGCGGCGAGAAGGTCAACGATCACCAGGCGGGTGGGGTTATGTCGATGGACAGGTTCTGTCGAGCAACAGGCGTCAGCTTGCGCCGCTCGAGGCCGAGCAGAGCAGTTCGTCGATCTCGTGCACGCCGGGCGCAGCCGACCATCCGGCGAGGTACCGGTCGCCGAGCCAATACAACAGGAACTGTGGTTCCGGCGCGATCGAGTCGGACAGCATCGTCCGCTGAGTGACGGCACCGGCCACGTCGAACCTCACGAACCACGAGCGGGCCCGCATGGGTGAGATCTGGGCCTCGACGTAGAGGCCGCCGTAGGCCAGCCCGTTCTCGTCGGCCAAGAGGATGTTGTGCAGGTAGAGGCTGTCCGCGACACTCACGATCGTCGCGGGGGCCGCGAGCACGTGGCCGGTGGCCGGATCGAACGGCACGTAACGATACTCCAACTCGGCTGCGACGCGGGTCCAGTAGATGCCTACCCACGGTCCGGTGGCGAACAACTGGATGGTCCACGAAGCGACGTCCGCGCCGAAATCGTCCAGGCCGCGCGGTCCCAACGCGGTCCCATCAGGAAGGATGTCCCACAGCATCGTGTGCCGGGGACCGCCCCCGAGCGTGTCGTACGCCCAGACGGCCCAGGCTCCTCCCCGCCAGACGGCGTCGACGACGACGTAGCCGTCCAGAAGAACCGTGGGGGAGCGCTCGACGACGAGGCCGTCCTCGGAAATCCGCAGATGTGTGGCCCTCGACCAGGTCGGCAGTTCCGGTGGCTCCGGCTCGTCCACCGACAACACGACGAAGCTGTCGCCGTCGACTGCGACAAGGGCACCGCTGGGCGTCGCCAGCGGGGCCGGCGAGAGATCCACCGCATCCGTTCTCGACAGGCCGTCCGCACCGTAGACGATTGCCTGGACGGCGGCGGGGTCGTCCGCGGTTCGCAGCAGGAGCAGCCACCGGTCGGTGACGGCGTCATATGCAGCGGCCGACTTCAACTCGTAGGTGTGCCCAGCGATGGTGCGCGGTACTCCGTCGAGGACCAGCGACGCATCGAAGGAGTTCAAGTCGGCTGGCGCGCGGACGACGCGCTCCGTGCCGCCCCCGGCCCGGGCCGCCCAGAACCAGCTTCCGTCCGTGCGACGCAAGGCTGGCGTCGCCCGGGTCGTCGGCAGCCAAGCGCCGACGTCAACCGTAATCCCTTCGGGCGCGTACAAGCCGCAGGACTCGGGCGCATCACCGCCATCGTCCGCCTCGACGCCATCGGAGGCGTCGTCCCCGTCGGCGGACTCATCGCCGCCGTCCGAGTCGGCCCCCGATCCGTCTTCGTCGACGCGATCGGGTGTTCCCTCCTCCCCGTCGTCCGGAGGGCCGGTATCCTCCCCGGCATCCGCCCCCCAGGCATCGCCGTCGACGTCAGACGGAGCCGACGTCGCCCCGTTGCAGGCCCAGGCGACCGTACAGGCAACCAGCCAATCGAGCCGAAGCACGCGCCGTCCCCCCTAGTTGCTGTACGCCCGCCACTCGTACAGGATGTTCCCGCCTCCGCCGTTGCCCCAAAGATGGAAGAGCGGGTAGCCCGCCGCGGCCGCGCCAAGTCCGCCGGCCGACTGCGATGGCGAGGCGAGGGGAGAAAGCGGAACAGCGCGGTAGTCGTCCCGGAGCAGGGCGCCCGAGCCGTTGTCGCGCAGCGTCGCGTACCACAACTCGGGCACTCCATCGGTGCCGTCGCCCATCGTCACGAACGCCATGCGCAACCGCCCCGGCATCGTGCTCCCGTACTCGGCGAGTGCCACGGCGCGGTCGCTGCGCACCACATTCGGCGGCATGTACGTGTCCGCATTGAACAGCGTCGTGAGGTTGGTCAGGCTGCTCCAGCCCCCCGCGAGCGTGTACGACGCGTACTGGAGATTGCGGGAAGTGCTGCCACCCGCAAGGTTCGGGCGAACGAGGTAGATGCGGTTGTAGTAGGGGTACGGCGCCATGGCCGGCGCGGCGTCCGAATTGAAGATCGCGCCCAGCGGCCATGCCGACCCTGCGCCAAGGTACGTCCAGGAGAACGTCGTCGGCGTCGCGAGCGGGTGGTACACAACGACGAGACGATCGAGCGCCCCCGACTCGAAGATCGGCGCGGCAGCCGGCACGCCGGCGGTGAGCATCGTCGCGCCGAAGCTCTGGGCTGGTCCGATCGTCCAGGTGGCGGGCGTGATTCGCCGGTAGCGGATGCGGTTGTCCGTGCCTCGCCACAGCACGTAGATGTAGGTGGTGCCCGACTCGTAGCGGAAGGTCGCAGCGGGCTCCGACGCCGCCGGATCCACCGCGGGGTCGTTCACCCACGCGCTCGGCGACCAAGCCGTTCCGTTCCAGCACTGGGAGCGGATGATCTGCGGGCTGCCTGAGTACCGGAAGAAGACGCAGGGCACGTTTCCGGAGACGGGCCAGCCGACCACGGCGTAACGGTCCGCCGGGGGGACGCCCTGCGAGACGAACGCGAACCCCGTCCACGACCCGATGGCCCGCGCGGCCGCCAAAGCGGTGTCGTAGGGTGCTCCGAACCCGTACAGGTCGTACGCCGCGGTGGCCATGTCGTTCCACCAGTCGAAGTAGTCATCATTCGTTGCGCGGTACACGTCCAGGTTGCGATACCAGACCTGGTCGTAGGTGCCCAGCGACATCGGAGTGACGGACACGCCGTAGTGCGTGATCGGCGATCCGGTGTTCTGGCTCATCAGCCAGCCGTGGCAGTTGCCGATGAACTTGTTCTCCTGGCTCGCGTTCCACGAGTGGAACTGCGTATGGTGCGCCAGGCCGGCGACATCGCAGCGATAGCCCGCAGGGAATCCACCACCCGCGTAGCGGAATCCGTGCGCGTCGGCGTTGTGCTCGGCCGCATCGTTTCCTTGGTCGTGGAAACCGGCATCCGTGTAGCCGCCGAAAGTCTGCGTGCCCCACTGCAGCACATGACCGAGTTCGTGCCCGTCGAGTTGCGTTGCGGCAGCCCCGGACGCGACGATCGTGTGTACCGCGTCGAACGTTCCGTCCATCGCCACGTCCACCGGCACGCTGCGGCCGCCGCCCGGGAAGATCGCAGGGTCAGGCCTCACGGTTCCCCACACCCAGGCGCCTGCGCCGTCCCAGGAGTCGCGCAGGAAGGACGTAGACCAGTAGTTCCACGCGACGCCGAGGTCCTTCCACATCTTGGTGGCGTCCGGGGTCAGGGCGCAGTCCTGCTCCCCCGGCGGATCGCCGTTGGCGACGCAACCGAGAGTCTCGTCATAGCGCCAGATCTGCAACTCGCAGTCCACCGGACTGCCGCTCGACCAACACGTGCACAGGGCGCAGTCCCGCTGATCGGTCCGGCATGGAGTGCACTGCGCGGGGCAGGAATCCAACTCGGTCGGCCAGGGCTCCGCCGTTCCCGCCCACTTCGTGCAGGTGTAGTCGTCGTACCCGGAACGCCCACGCTCGTCCCACAACGAGCGGCGCAGCGAGTACTTCGCGACGGGGTAGCGAGCCAGGAGGCGTCCGTCCATCGCGTCGAGGTACGCGACGCGCGACAGGCCGCCCCCCGCGAACTCGATCGGCACCTGCCATGCTAGGTGAGCCGCCGAACTCCTGCCCGTCCGGAACTCGGACCAGACCACCAGGCGCGGCGGTGCCGCGCGTTCGCCGGCGTCCAGCGGAGCAATTCCTGCGGCCGAGGGAGCATCGAGGACAGGCGTCATGTGGAGCCCGGCTATCGGCAGGAAGCTGCCGCTCACGCCGATCACGGCCCGCTCGGCGAGCCCGACGTGAACTGCGACGAACGCGCCGATCACCGGCAGCGACCCATGCCGCTGTCTGTAGATGACCGTGGTCACGTCGTGGCCGAGAGGACTGCGGTGCACATCCTCGTCCACCGTCGCTTCGTCAAACGCCGTCGCAGGTACCCCCCAGGCGGCGGCGAAGCGGTGCACGAAAGCGTCCGCGAGGCTGCGGGGCCCTGCCGTGGCCGGAAGACCGAGATCGTCCGGAAGGACGGCAAACCCCGGTGCCGAAATGTCCCGCGGCGTGCCCGCCGCGGTGAAGCGCAGCCGAAGCAGGCCGGGGTGGTCCGCCGTCTCGGCGAACCGCGCCGCGACGGTGGCACGCTCGGCGGGGGACAGCCCGTCGAGCGCCCTCCCGACGGCGCCTGCATGAAGCACACGGAGTTCTGCAAGCGCGTCGTCCAGCGTCGTCGGCGCAGACGAGAGCGCCGTGTAGGTCCGCGCGGGCGATGGACTCTCGCTGGGATCTCCGCCGCAGGCGGAGAGCTGCGCCGTCAGCAGGAGCACCACGATGCTCAGTGTCGTGGCGTGCGAATCGCAGGGCGGGTTAACCACCGACCACCTCCACCCCCGCACTCAGCGGTACGGGACCGCCCTGCCGAAGACGACACAGGCGCAAGAGCCAGAGGTCCGAACCCACTTCCTTCGGTCAACTGGGGTAGCGTAGGGCCGCCGGGTCACCAAGGCAAGCGAAGATTGTCCTGTCGCTCGCCGATACCCCGTCCGCGTCGTGATCGTTGATCTTCTGCCCGCACG
>CAZMRP010000201.1:0-8183 GCA_964568275.1 uncultured Myxococcales bacterium | reverse complement strand
GGTCACCACGCCACCCCCAGGTCGAGCCAGGCGAACACCGCGAAGGTCGTGCCCTCGCGGGTGTCGTGGGCCACTTGCGCCTCGGCCTCCACCCGCACGCCGTCCACGATCTGCACGGCGGCCCCCGCCCGACCCGCGCCACCCACCCCGTAGCCGCCCTCGCGGAGCAGGTCGTCCCACTGCCAGCCCGAGGCGACGGCGAACAGCTCCCAGCGCGTGGCCAACGGAACGCGCACGGTCCAGTCGGCGCCGGCCAGATCGGTCGTCGCGCCGCGCAGCAGCTTCCAGCGCAGCGACGAGCTGAACGTCTCGGTCCGCAGCGTCAGTCCCACCCCGCCGCCCAGATCGGTGAACGGTCCGAGCAGCGAGGTCGGGGCGGCGGCGCCGCCGGGACCCTGCACGTGCCGCGCGCTGAACCACGCCTCGCCCCGCAGCGCGCCGACGAGCGGGAAGCCGTAGCGCAGGGTCGCCTCGTGGAACGGATCCGCGGCGAAGACCCAGAAGATCGACTCCGCATCGAATGTCGGGCGGAAGTACTCGTAGCGCGCCTCGAGGCGATGGCGGCCGCCGCCCAGCCGCGCCGCCAGCTCGGCCGCGGCGTCGGCGACGAGGCCGGCCGTCAGGTCGACACGGGTCGAGCCGAAGGCCGACAGCGGGCCCCAGCCGCCGTCCAGCTCGAGGCCCAGCAGCTCCTCGGCCCGGCCGCCGTCCACGGAGCGCCACGTATGCCGGTAGGCGGCGGCGTAGCCGACCGGCCCGACGCGCCCGTCGAGCGTCGCCTGGACCGTCGGGCGGTGTTCCGGGGTCACGTTGCCGTCGTAGCGTGCGGCACCCTCACCGTCCGCACTCCACCGCTCGAGGCCCTGGGGGGCGAACGGGGAGCCGGAGAGCCGCAGGCCCCGCACGTTCTCGAAGCCCCCCGCCACGGTCAGGCCGAGCCACTCGAAGGGACCGAAGCGCAGCTCGGCGCCGTCGTCGGACCGCCAGCCGAGCGGTCCGTCGTGGAGCACGCGACCGGCGCGGACGTCGAGCCAGCCGCCGAGGAGGTTGGTGGCGGCGACGTGGGCCCACAGGATCTCGAGCGCCATGTCCGGGGCCAGCGGGACGAAGCGCAGGTGGGCGGGGTCGGTGGCGTTGCCGGCCACGCCGGGGTTGGCGAACCAGCGCAGCGAGGCGCCGAGGGCGACGTCGGGCTCGCGCGCCGGGTCGGGGCTGTCCGCGGGCACCGCGAGCAGGTCGTCGACCTGGAGCCGCAGGCGCGTCTGGACGATCCGCTCGTCGAGCACCACGGCGCCGTCGCGGCCGATCACCGGGTAGGCCAGCACGCCGGTGCGCGAGTCGATGCGGTAGCGCGCCGCGGAAGCGGAGTCCGGGGCCACGATCGCGGCGAGGGCCGCCAGGACGACCAGGGCCGGGCCGGCCGCGTGCCGGATTGTTCCGCCGGGGGCTGCCGCAAGCACGAACGGCATGGTAGACGGCGCCGCCGGCCACGGCAACTCCGGCGATCCTCCGGCGATCCTCCTCGACGAACCTCGGAACGCCCGGAAGACGACCGCGCGGCGTTCGGCTGCCGGGCGCGGGCCGGGCGCGGGCCCGGTACTGGGGCGTCCCGACACCGCTCCCGGGGTTTCCGGACACCAGGGGACCGTCCGACCGGCGGTCGGCCGGACGGGAATCGTTGCCGTTCCCCGGGCGGCGCGGCGCGCATCCGGCGGCACGAAGGTCGCATCGTTCGGGCGCGAAGCGCGCAGGAGCGTCGGGCTCGCGGGTCGGGGTTCCGCGGCGACGGTCGTCGCGGTCGAAGCGCGCGGGGATTCGACGATCCAGGAGGTCTTCGATGAAGCACGAACGGTCCAGCAGGCTCCGGTCGCTCTGTCGCCTCGCCCTCGTCGGCGTCGCCGCCGCCGGCCTCGCCGGCTGCCCGGCCGACGACGACAACGTGCCGCTCGACGTGCCGCGCGACGACGCGGCCGACAGCGGCGCGGACGCCGACGCGGACGCCGACGCGGATGCGGACGCCGACGCCGACGCCGCCATCGCCGCCGACGCCGACGCCGACGGGGACGACACCACCGACGTCCCGCCGGTCGACTGCTCGACCGCCTCCGACTGCGAAGCGTGCACGGGCCTCTCGATCTGCGGCTGGTGCCCGGCCACCGGGTCCTGCCTGGCCGGGACGGGCGAAGGACCGACCGGCTCGACCTGCGACGACTGGCGCTGGCTCGGCTCGGAATGCGCCGAGTTGGTCGACTGCTCGACGAGCACCGATTGCGAGACGTGCGGCGAGCGGCCGGCCTGCGGTTGGTGCCAGGACAGCATGAGCTGCCTGAACGGCGACTACGACGGGCCGACGACCGGGACCTGCACCGACTGGCGCGTCTGGGACTGCGCGGAGCCGGACGACTGCTCCACCGGCACCGACTGCGAGAGCTGCACGGACATGGGCGACTGCGGCTGGTGCCAGGACAGCTCGACCTGCCTCAACGGCGGCTACGACGGGCCGACGGGGGCCACCTGCGGCGACTGGCGCTACTACTCGTGCGACCCGCCGCCGGACTGCTCCACCGGCACCGACTGCGCGTCGTGCACGGCGCTGTCGATCTGCGGCTGGTGCGTCGACACCGGCACCTGCTCCGCCGGCAGCTCGACCGGCCCGACGGGCGGGACCTGCACCGACTGGAACTGGTACGCTTCGGACTGCGGCTAGCCGCCGGTTGCCAGGACCGCCGCCCGGACCCATAGTGCGGTCGCCGCGAGCCTCGCCGCCGCACCGGAGCGGCGGCGGCCACGCGGGCCGGAGCCGCGGATGACCCAGCGCGTCGTGCTCGTGACGGGAGCCACCGGGGGGATCGGGCGCGCCACCGCCCTGCACCTGGCGCAGCTCGGGTACCGGGTGTTCGCCACCGGGCGCAAGGCCGCGCTGTTGGACGAGCTGTGCCGTGCGGGCGCCGGCCTGCAACTCGAGACCTTCGCGCTGGACGTGAACGACGCCGCCTCGATCGCCGCGGCGGGAGCCGAGGTCGACCGGCGGACCGAGGGTCGCGGCCTGGACGTCCTGGTCAACAACGCCGGCTACGGCCTGATCGCCCCGCTGGAGCTGATCGGCGAGGCGGACCTGCGGGGCCAGTTCGAGACCAACGTGTTCGGACTGGTGCGGGTGACCCAGCAGTTCGCACCGGCGATGCGCCGGCGGGGCGCGGGGCGGATCGTCAACGTCAGCAGCGTCGTCGGGCGGATGGTGCTGCCGTTCCAGGGGGCGTACTGCGCGACGAAACACGCGGTGGAAGGCCTGACCGACGCGCTGCGGATGGAGCTGGCGCCGTTCGGCGTCCACGTCACGCTGGTGGAGCCGGGCCCGATCAAGACGCAGTTCGCCGCGACCTCCGCCGGCAGCGCCGCACGCTACGCCGGGCCGGAGTCGCCCTACGCGGCGGCGGTCTCGCGCTACGAGGCCGAGGTCCGGAAGTGGGACCGCAGCTCGGCGGGGCCGGAGGTGGTGGCGCGAACGATCGCGAAGGTGCTGCGCCGTTGCCGGCCGCGGGCGCGCTACGTCGCGCCGGCGCGTTTCCGCGCGGCGATCTGGGCCGTGCGGAGCTTCCCCACCCGGTGGGTCGATGCGATCTTCCGCCGCCACGTCGGGCTCACGCCGCGGGCGCTCGGCGGGCCGGCCGACCCGACGCCGCAAGGCTGACGCCCCTCCGCGCGCCCGCGCGGTCCTTCTGCCGTCTTCCGCCGCATGCTAGGCTGCGGGCCGTCCGCTCGGGGGGCTCGCGGAGGACCGAGGTGAAGGACGAAGCCGACGCGCCGACGATCCCGCGACTGCCGACCGAGCTCGCGGCACTGCGCGAGAGCGAGGAGAAGTACCGGCTCCTGATGGAGACCACCGACACCGGCTTCGTCATCCTCGACGAGGCCGGCCGGGTCCTCGACGCCAACGACGTCTACGTCCGGCTGACCGGCCACGAACGGCGGACGCAGATCCTGGGGCGGCCGGTGACCGACTGGACCGCGCCCGAGGACGCCGACCGCAACGCCGCCGAGGTCCGCCGCTGTTTCGCGACAGGGGCGGTGCGCGGCCTCGAGGTCGACTACCGGTGGCCCGACGGGCGGCGGGTCCCGATCGAGATCAACGCCACGGCGCGGCGGCTGCCCTCCGGCCCGACGATCCTCACCGTCTGCCGCGAGATCACGGATCGCAGGCGTGCCGCGGGGGAGCTGCGCCGCACCGAGCAGCGCTACCGCACCACGATCGACTCGATGGCCGAGTTGATCCACGTGGTCGACGACGAGCTGCGGATCCTGCTGATCAACCGCACCGGCCGGGAGTGGCTCCGACGGCTCGGGCTGTCCGAGGAGCTCGAGGGGCGCAAGATCTTCGAGGTCTTCCCGTTCCTCGAGGACCGGGTGCGGGAGGAGTACCGCCGCACCTTCGCCGGTTCGGGGACGCTGATCACGCGCGAACACCAGCTGGTCGGCGGGGAGGAGATCGAGACCGAGACGCGGAAGATCCCGATCGTCGAGGACGGCCGGGTGGTCCGCGTGGTGACCGTGATCCGGGACATGACGGACGAGGTGCGGGCCCAGGAGCGGCTGCGGCAGGCCGACAAGCTCAACGCGCTGGGCCAGCTCGCGGGCGGCATCGCCCACGACTTCAACAACCAGCTCACGGCGATCCTCGGCTACGCCCAGCTGCTCGGGCACCGCACCGCCGACCCGGAGCTCCGGGAGTTCGCCGAAGCCATCGGGACGATCGCGACCCGTTCCGCCGACCTGACGCGACAGCTGCTGGCCTTCGCCCGCAAGGAACGCGCCGGCTCGGAGACGATCGACCTCCATGCCCTGCTGGACGAGCTGGTCCGGATGCTCGCCCGGACCATCGACCCGCGCATCGCCGTCCGCGCGCGTCTGGAGGCGCCGGCGGCGCGAACGACCGGCGACCCCGGCCAGCTCCAGAGCGCGTTCCTGAACCTCGCGCTCAACGCCCGCGACGCGATGCCGGAGGGAGGCGAGCTGACCTTCCTCACCGACCTCGTCCCGCTCGACGAGGCGCAGGCGCGCGCTGCACCGGAGGGGCTCGCGGCCGGGCGGTATCTGCGGGTGCGGGTCGCGGACACGGGTCTCGGCATGACGGAGGCGGTGCGGCGGAGGCTGTTCGAGCCGTTCTTCACGACCAAGGAACCGGGCCACGGCACCGGCATGGGCCTCGCCGCGGTCTACGGAACGATCCGGAACCACCGCGGCACGGTCCGGGTCGAGAGCGAGCCCGGCCGCGGCACCGTCTTCACCGTGCTGCTCCCGCTCGCCGACCGTCCCGCCGCGGCCGAGCGCCCCGCGCCCGACGGAGGGCTCGTGCCCGGCCGCGGCCACGTGCTGGTGGCGGAGGATCGGCCGGCCGTGTTGCAGGTGACGACGCGGCTGCTCCACCAACTGGGCTATCGCGTCAGCGCCCGGCCGGACGGGCTCGCGGCGCTCGAGCTGTACCGCGAGGCGTGGCGCGAGATCGACCTCGTGCTCCTCGACGTGATGATGCCCGAGCTCTCCGGCGCCGCGGCCTTTCGCGAGATGCGTCGCATCAACCCGGCGGTGCGCGCCGTGCTGACCTCGGGCCACCCGCTGGGACCGGACGAGGAACGGCTGCTCGAGGAGCCGGGCGTCCGGTTCATCCAGAAGCCGTTCGGCCTGTCGGACCTGGCGCGCTGCGTGTCCTGCGCGCTGCGCCCCGACCCGGCCTGAAGCCGCGATGCCGCCGGGCAACCGGCCGCCGATGGACGCGCCGGGCGGCTTCTGCTACCGATGCCGTGGGAGGAGGGCCCCGTGGAACGCAAGCCGATCGATATTGCGAGCCTGCAGCAGAAGAAGCGGCGCGGCGAGCGGATCACGATGCTGACCGCCTACGACGCGGCCTGGGCCCGGCTGGTCGACGAGGCCGGCGTCGACACGATCCTGGTGGGCGACAGCGCGGCCAACGTGGTGCTGGGCTACCGCGACACCCTGCCGGTGACGATGGACGAGATGCTGGTGCTGACCCGGGCGGTCGCCCGCGGCGTTCGCTGGGCGATGGTGATCGGCGACATGCCGTTCATGTCGTACAACACCGACGTCGCCGAAGCGATCCGCAACGCCGGCCGCTTCGTCAAGGAGGGCGGCGCGGTCGGCGTCAAGCTCGAGGGCGGCGCCGGCGTGGTGGACACGGCGCGGGCGCTGGTGCGCGCCGGAATCCCGACGGTCGGCCACCTGGGGCTGACGCCGCAGACCGCGTCGATGATCGGCGGCTACCGCTGCCAGGGACGCACGGCGACCACCGCCCGGACGATCCTCGACGACGCCCGGCGGCTCGAGGACGCCGGGGTGTTCCTGCTGGTGCTCGAGTGTGTTCCGGAGCGCGTGGCGGCGGCGATCGCGAAGCGGGTCGGCGTCCCGATCATCGGCATCGGCGCCGGGGCCGGCGTGGACGGCCAGGTGCTGGTGCTGCACGACATGCTCGGCTTCCGCGACACGGGCGCCGCCCCGCGGTTCGTCAAGCGCTACGGCGACCTCGGCGACCGCGTCGCCGCCGCGGTGCGGAGCTACTGCGACGAGGTCCGCTCGGGGTCGTTCCCGGCGGCCGAGCACACCTTCCCGATCGCGGACGACGAGTGGGCGGCGTTCGAACGGGGGCTCGAGGACCTGGTGCGGTAGTCCGCCGCGGACCACCGCGCGCAGCCGTCAGGGGCAGACCGGGTCGGGCCCGCACGACGCCCCGACGGAATCGCGCGTCAGCCCGTCGCCGTCGGCGTCGGCGGTGTCCTGGCAGCAGGCGCCGGAAGCGTTGCAGCAGACGGGGTCCCAGCCCATTCCGGCGGCCCACGGGCAGCCGGGCGCGGGCACGTCCTCCAGGCAGGCGTCCCAGGCCGAGCCGTCGGCGCGGCAGCGCTGCAGGCCCCAGCCCCACTCGCCGCCGGCGTTGCAGTGGCGGTACGTGCCGGCCGCGCAGCCCCCGCGCGGCCGGCACCCCGGCTCGTCGGTGGCGCCGTCGCAATCGTCGTCGACGCCGTCGTCGCAGCACTCGACGGCATCGGCCGGGCACCCGCCGTCGACGGTCGGGCATCCCTCGTCGACGTCGCCGTCGCAGTCGTCGTCGGCGCCGTTGCCGCAGACCTCGTCCGGCGGCGTACAGGCGCCCGGGGCGGCCCAGGTGCAGTCGTCGGCGCAGCGGCCGGTGCCGACCGAGCCGCAGCGGGTCACGCAGAGCGCGATCTCGCCGCGCACGCACGGGAACAGCTCGTCGACCCAGCCGTTGCAGTTGTCGTCGGCGGCGTTGCACACCTCGTCGGCGGCGGGGTGCACCGCCGGGTCCTCGTCGTCGCAGTCCGCGCCGTCGGTGCAGGTCGCATCGACGAACGTGTCGCCGTCGGAGTCGGCCTCGTCGGCGACCGACCCGTCGCAGTCGTTGTCGATGCCGTCGCAGATCTCCGGAGCGCCGGGATGGCGGCGGGGGTCGTCGTCGTCGCAGTCGTCGCCGTCCGGGCAGACGGCGGGGTCGAAGTGCCCGTCGCCATCGCGGTCCTCGGGAACGACGCCGTCACAGTCGTTGTCCAGGCCGTCGCAGCGTTCCTCGGCCCCCGGGTGGACGTGCGCGATCTCGTCGTTGCAGTCGTCGCCCCCGCAGGCGGCGTCGGCGTGGGTGTCGCCGTCGAGGTCCAGGGGGACGTGGGAGCAGGAGCGGGTGGCCTCGTCGCAGGTATCCGCGGTGCAGAGCAGGCGGTCGTCGCAGGGCCCCGCGGGCGCGGCGAAGCAGCGGCCGCGCAGGCCGCAGGTCTCCGGGCCGTTGCAGAACACGCCGTCGTCGCAGTCGGCGTCCGCGGAGCACTCGGCCTCGTCGCCGCAGCCGGCCGGGTGCAGGACCAGGGCCGCGCCGAGGACCAGGCCGAGGCCGGCGGCCAGGGCGGTCCGTCCGCGGAACGCGAGCAACCGGTTTCGGGGCGCGACCAACTGCAACCTCCGTCGTCCGCACGAGCGTAGACCGGGAACGGCGGGCAGGCAAACAGGGAACGGCACAGGGAACGGCACAGGATCGACCCGGAGCCGCGGGGAGCCGCGGCGAGGCGCGACCGCGGCTCGCCGCGGTCCGGCGGGGCGAGTCGGAGCCGTCGGTGCGGGCGACGACGGCCGTTCCCGACCCGCGCCGGCAGGCTCAAGTCCGG